>JAEZZU010000282.1 GCA_023418355.1 Pseudomonadota bacterium
ATTTGGCAGGGGAGGAAGGACTCGAACCCTCGCATGCCGGAATCAAAATCCGGTGCCTTAACCAACTTGGCGACTCCCCTACACAGGTCAATTGTCGTCGATAACAATCAACCGGTAGCTTGGTTTAATCTGGAACCCAGTGCAGCAAAGGGTGTTTATCCAGATTTCTGCAAAGTTTGATTTGCCAGTTACTGTTGGCAACTTGTAAATCAATATCTTTGCTGGATTGTGCAAACACTGCACTACCTGAGCCCGTCATTGTAGCACGTAATCCTTGGGATTGGAGCCATTTGGTAACTTGCGTCACTTCGGGGCACAGTGCTTCAGCAACTGGCTGCAAGTCGTTGCGGCCAAAGCCGTAGTGATTTGCAGCAAAGTCTGCGATTGTAGCAGACTTTGTGTCGCGTTTGAGGTCAGGCGAGCGGAAAATGCCTGGTGTATCCAATCCGGCCTGGGGCTTGATGACCCAGAAGGCGCTGGAAGGCAGGGTGGCATCGCCTGTCAGCGGGGTGATGTGTTCGCCAATGCCTTCTACCCAGGCGTTATGGCCATGGATGAAGAATGGCACGTCAGCGCCCAGACGTACGCCGATGTCTGCCAGCTGCTGGCGGTTCAGTCCCAGATTCCACAGCCGGTTGAGAGCGATGAGCGTGGTCGCTGCATCCGAGGAGCCTCCCCCCATGCCGGCCTGTGAGGGGATGTGTTTGTCAATCTCAATGCGCACGCCCTGTGTGCAGCCTGTTGCTGTCTGCAGTGCCTTGGCCGCACGCACGCACAGGTCATCCGCAGGCAGGGCTGGCGCGCCGGGGTTGAGGTCCTGGCGAGAGACTTCACTGCTGCCCTGCAGGCTTTCAAAGTGCAGCTGGTCTTGCCAGTCGATCAGCATGAAGACCGATTGCAGCAGGTGGTAGCCGTCCGCACGGCGACCGGTGATGTGCAGAAACAGATTGAGTTTGGCTGGAGCCGGAACGTCGTACAGACTGAGCATGACAAAAGCTTGGGGCGGCCGATGGCTGCCGAGGGTGTTTACTGAAGCGGTTGCAGCACCACGCGCAAGGTGGCCTGTGGAGGAGGGCTGATGCGCTGTGCCGTAATACGGCCCTGGGCATGGCGGCTGAGGTCCACCTGCCAGCCTTGTGCCGTCATGGGCTGCCCCTGCAGCCAGCTGAACAGGGCCTGCACGGGCAGTTCCGTGCCCAGGCTCAGGCGCAGCAGCTCCTGCAGGGAGTCGGAGTGGCGCACATGTTCGCCTTGCTGCAGCGCGGCATGCCCTGGGGTCCACTGCAGCCTGGCAATCTGGGAGCCAAATGGGTTGAAAACATCGAGCTGGCCCTGCTCTGGAGCGCCTTGGAGCTGGAAGGAGGCGCTGAAGGACTGCTCCTGTGCCATGGGGTCATGCACTTGCAGACCCATGCGGCCGCTCCAAGAGCTGCTGGCAGTGTCCTGCGGACGTGGTGGCGTGCTGCAGGCCGACAGTGCGAGTGCGGCCGTCAGACTCAGCCAGCATGCAAGGCGTGACAGTGTGGATGTTTTGCTCATGGGCGAACTTGCAGGCGTTCCAGTGTGGAGCGCAGCACGCTGTTGTCAGCGTCTGTTTCACGGGCTTTGCGCCAGATCTGGCGCGCACGCTTTTTGTCACCCAGCTCCCACAGTACTTCACCGAGGTGGGCGGCAATTTCCACGTCATCACGCTGGGCGTAGGCTTTTTCCAGCAGTTCCTTGGCTTTACCGTGGTTGCCCATGCGGTATTCCACCCAGGCCAGGCTGTCGATGACAAAAGGATCGTCAGGCGCGAGCTGCAGTGCTTGCTCAATCAAATCCTTGGCTTCAGACAGGCGGACGCCGCGGTCGGCATAAGCGTAGCCCAGGGCGTTGAGTGCATGGTGGTAGTCCGGGTGCTTGGCAATGATGTCCTGGAGAATTTTCTCCATGGTCTCTTGCTTGCCTGCCCGCTCAGCAAGGATGGCAGTTTCATAGGCAATGTCTGCGTTGTCCGGATGCTGGTCATACAGCGTGCGTTGCAGCAGATAGGCTTCCTGCACCGCGTTGCTGTCGCGCAGCAGGGCGACTTCTGCCTGGCGCTTGCGAATGATCTGGTCCTGCCCCTTGGCAGGCACGGCGCGAATCAGTGCCCGCCCTTGCGCCAGCTTGCCTTGCTTGGCCAGTGCCAGTGCCTTGAGGCTCTGAATGTTCAGGTTTTCGTCGCTGTTGGGAATCTTGTTCAGCCAAGTGGTGGCCTGTGCATAGTCCTTTTGCTGCAGGGCGATGCGGCCGCCGAGCAAATAGGCTTCGCTGAGCACCAGCTCCTGCTGTGGGTCAAGCTGAGGCTGCTTGCCAGTCAGGCTTTCCACGCGGCGCACGGCTTTGAGCGCCTGCTTCCAGTCGTCCTGCAGCGCATATGCGCTGGCCTGCACCAGCCAGGCTTCTGCCATTTCCGGGTTGGCCAGTAGCAAGGGGGTGAGCTGCTGCTGTGCATCGGCGATGCGGTTTTTCCCGATCAGCACGCGTGCATACGCAAGCTGCACGGAAGGTGCAGGGTCATTGGTCATGTATTGCTGCACCAGGGGCTCGGCAGCCAGTTCTCCGGCCTGCAGCAGCTCCAGTGCGAGCAGGGCCGTGGCGGAATCCATGGCGCCTGCGGCGTGGGCATGCTGCAAGGCCTGCAGCGCCAGGTCCTTCTGGTTGGCCGCCAGTCGCATGTGGCCAATGGTGGACCAGGCGGCAGCCGCGAGCTTGGGGTTTTGCAGATCCTGCTGCAGCGCCTGCTCCACCACGGCGGCAGCCAGGGCCTTGTCGGAAGCGCGGCTATAGAGCTGGATGATGCCTAGATAAGTAGCAGTCTTGGCGGCAGGATCCGTCCAGGCCACTTCACGGGCCAGAGGCTCCTGCGATTCGGAGACGCGGTTGAGCAGCAGCAGCACGTGCAGCAGAAAGCGGTTGGCTTCTCGCGAATCGGGAAAGTTCTGCTGCCATTCATTGGCGACGGACAGCGCACGAGGACCAGCGCGTGACTGCAGCGCCAGTTCTGCGGCGCGCTGGTAGAGCGCTTCGTCCTGGGTGTTGCGTGCGGCTTCCATCAGCAAGGCGATGGCGTTGACAAAATCACCCTGTGCGGCAGACATCTCCCCCACGAGCAGTTCGTAAAACAGCTCGCCATCCAGTGCGGAGGGCAGAGGTGTCTCGGTGGAAGTGCTGCTGGCGGGCGGTGTACTTGCCGCCGCCGGTGCCGACTGTGCCTGAGCAGGCAGTGTTCCGAGAACAAGTGAAGTGATCAGGGCCAAGCGCCATTTGTGAAGTATGGAAACCATCGAACCATAATAATCCAAGCCTTTACCCGCTGTACGCCAAAAGCCAAGATGCCAGAACTTCCTGAGGTTGAAGTCACCCGCCGCAGCTTTGCCGCCCAGATTCAGGGCGCGGACATACAGGCTGTCACCATGGGCAAGCCCCTGCGCTGGCCGCTGGGCTGTACACCGCAGCAGCTGGTGGGCGCCCAAGTGCTGCAGGTGCGCAGGCGCGGCAAATACCTGCTGCTGGATCTGGATCGTGGCATGCTCATGGTGCATCTGGGCATGTCGGGCAGCCTGCGGTTTGCAACGGATTTGCCGCCAGCGGGCAAGCATGACCACTTTGAGATGCGCACGGACCGCGGCGTGCTGCGGCTGCATGATCCACGCCGCTTTGGGGCTGTGATTGCCACGCAGGGCGAACAGGACCCTGTGGCGCGCAAATTGCTCGACGGCCTGGGCATGGAGCCGCTGGACGAGCACAGCTACAGCTGGTTGCGCTTTCAGCATGGCTTGCAGAGCAGTCGTACCCCTATCAAGCAACTGCTGCTGGGCGGCAAGCTGGTTGTTGGCGTGGGCAATATCTATGCTTCTGAAGTGCTGTTTGCCAGCCGTATTGCGCCTACGGCGCCAGCCAACACCATCAGCACAGTCAAGGCCAAGCGGCTGTTTCATGCCATCCGGGAAACGCTGGCTCTGGCCGTGGAGCACGGCGGCACCACGCTGCGGGACTTTTCCAGTGCAGACGGCATGGCCGGGCACTTCCAGCTCCAGACCAAGGTCTATGGACGCGAGGGCCTGCCCTGTGTGCACTGCGCACGCCCCGTCGTATTGCTGCGACAGGGCCAGCGAAGTACCTACTACTGTGCTTCTTGTCAAAAGCTCTAGCCAAAGCGTAGCCCGGCGATGGGCAGTCTGGGTATATTCAGGGGCTCTGAGAGGCACATCACAGCGAAGAGGGAGAAATCGTGGGCCCTGCACCTTCATTTAGCGAGCAATTCGACCGTCTGAGCCACTGGCGCAAAAGCTTTGCAGGGCAGATGGCCAGTTTTCGGGAATGGCTGGCGGCCCATGAACTGCTGGATGCAGCGGTGCAGGAGCAGCTGCAGCGGCTGGAAAATCTGCTGCGCGGCGACAAGGTGAGTGTGGCCTTTGTGGCGGAGTTCTCCCGCGGCAAGTCTGAGCTGATCAATGCCGTGTTTTTTGCCCACTATGGCCGGCGCATCATGCCAGCCAGCCCCGGGCGCACCACCATGTGCCCGACGGAGCTGAGCTACGACCCAGGTCTGCAGCCCTGCCTGCGCCTGCTGCCCATTGAAACCCGTTCCCAGCCCTACAGCCTGGCAGAGTGGCGTGAACGCCCTTCCACCTGGGTGCAGCTGCCGCTGGATGTGGATGATGCCGACCAGCTGGCGCAGACCATGGCCCATGTGGCGCAGGTGCGCAAGGTGTCGGTGGATGAAGCGCGCCAGCTGGGCTTCTGGAATGATGAAGACGGCGTGGAAAACCCGCTGGTGGATGCACAGGGACTGGTGGAAATCCCCAAATGGCGCCACGCCCTGATCAATATGGCCCATCCCTTGCTCCGGCAGGGACTGGTGATTGTGGATACACCGGGTCTGAACGCCGTGGGTACGGAGCCAGAGCTGACGGTCAACCTCATCGCCCAGGCCCATGCCGTGGTGTTTGTGCTGGCGGCCGACACGGGCGTGACCAAGTCGGACCTGGCGATCTGGAAGGAACACCTGCTGCCCAGCCACCGTGAAGGAGATGCGCATCTGGTGGTGCTCAACAAGATTGACACGCTGTGGGGCAGTCTGGATTCCGGCACGGAAGTCAAAGGCCAGCTCAACCGCCAGCGCAAGCAAAGCGCGCAGATTCTGGGCATTGACCCGGCGCGTATCGTGCCGCTGTCGGCACAAAAGGGGCTGATTGCCAAGATCGAGAGCAACACCGCGCTGCTGCAGAAAAGCGGTCTGCCCTTGTTTGAAGATCTGCTGGCGCAGGGCATTCTGGCCCATCGCCAGAGCATTTTGAGCAGCGTGGTGGGTGAGGGCATGGCGCATCTGCAGGAGCAGGTGCTGCGCTCCATCCTGATTCGCCGCCGTGATCTGGATGAGCAGATGCTGGAGCTACGCAGTCTGCGCGGCAAGAACACGTCCATGATCGGCCGCATGCGCCAGCGTATCGAGCAGGAGCAGCAGGCCTTTGAAAACAGCACGGCCAAGATACTGGCGCTGCGCACGGTGCATCTGAAGCTGATGAACCAGGCATTCCATCTGCTGGGCGCCACTTCGCTGCGCAAGGAGCTGGAGCAGCTGTCCGGTGCGCTGGAGCATTCTGGGCTCAAGATTGGTGTGCGCAAGGTCTATGCCTCGACGTTTGAGCGCCTGCGTGGTCTGGAGGCACAGGTGCGCACAGCGGCGGCAGAGGTGCAGTCCATGCTGGCGGCCATGTTCCGCGAGCTGAATGCGGAGTTCGGTTTTTCGCTGCAGGCACCGGGTGATCTGCAGCTGCATGACTTTGAGCGCGAACTGGCGCAGATTGAAGAGAGCTATCTGCAGTACCTGAGCTTTGGCAACACGCTCAAGCTGGCCAATCCCATGTTCGGCCAGCGCATGCTCAAGGCGCTGGGCATGCGGCTGCGTGCGGTGTTTGAATCCGCAGCCAATGACCTGGATTTATGGAGCAAGAGCGCCACGGCACAGCTCGATGCACAATTGAAGG
>JAEZZU010000336.1 GCA_023418355.1 Pseudomonadota bacterium
CTCGCTCTGTTGGCTGCCGGTGGCATTGCTGCTCCTGCAATGGCTGCTGACTGCGCTATCACCGTTGAAGGCAACGACCAGATGCAATTCAATGTGAAGAACATTGAAGTGCCCAAGTCCTGCAAGAACTACACCATCACGCTGAACCACGTCGGCAAGATGCCCAAGTCTTCCATGGGCCACAACATTGTGCTGACCGCTGCGGCTGACGCTACTGCTACTGCTGCTGACGGCATGAAGGCTGGCGCTGCTGCTGACTATGTGAAGGCTGGCGATGCCCGCGTGCTGGCACACACCAAGGTGATCGGTGGCGGCGAAAGCGCTTCCCTGACCTTCGACGTGTCCAAGCTCAAGGCTGGCACTGACTACACCTACTTCTGCTCCTTCCCTGGTCACTCCTTCATCATGAAGGGCACCCTGAAGCTGGGCGCTTAATCCTTCTGGCGAACGGCCGCTGTGCAGCGGCTCTCACCCACAGCCCCGCGCCTTGTGCCGGGGCTTTTTTATGGCTTGTTCATCACGGCCTTGTGCCTGCTGCCAGGTCATTCCCTACTGCCCTCAGGCATTTGCCAGCACGCGCAAAATGCACCTTTTTTGATAGCAAGAAACTCACAGCATCATGAGTCAGCAAAGCTTTGAAGTTGCATTTTTCACCATTGGCGAACTCGAAGGCCTGAGCGGCGACGAAGTCACCCGCACGGCCCACATCGACATTCCTGCTGAATGCCTGCACGTTGCAGCCACCCTGCAGTCGGCACGCCAGTGGCTCAACGAGCAGCACAGCGACATCGACATGGAATGTGCCGCCGAACTGCCCCTGCGTGGCTACTTCTCGTTCAAGTCGGAACAAGGCACTGAAGGCTTTAACGTGGAAAGCGCCCAGCTCGTAGCACTGGACGAAGGCTTTGTCGTGCGTGCAGCACTGGACAATGGCGTGTGCGTGGAAAGCGATCTGCTGGCCCTGACTCTCTGATTTCAGCACCTGACGGGCAGGCCATCCGCCGCCCGTGCTCCTCAGCAAACAGCCCACATCCCGTGGGCTTTTTGATGTCTATGGCCCTCTGATACAGTCCTTGCTCATGGACTGACAGAGGCGCTTGCCGTGATCTGGCATGCCTGCCTCCTGCGACTTTTCACCCCGGGGCCACCATGTATCACGGAGAACGTTTCAATGCCTGGACGCATCTGGTCGGCGTCCTGTTCGCACTCACGGGCGCTACCTGGCTGATCGTCTACGCCAGCCTGTACACGGACGCACAGGCCATCGCCAGCGTGAGCATCTACGGCGCAGCCATGGTGCTGCTGTATGCCGTCTCCACCCTCTATCACAGCGTGCGTGGGCGGGCCAAGCGCATCCTGCAAAAGTGCGACCACCTGAGCATCTACCTGATGATCGCCGGCAGCTACACGCCGTTTTGCCTCATCAGCCTGCGCGGCCCCTGGGGCTGGAGCCTGTTTGGCGTGGTCTGGGGGCTGGCCCTGATCGGCATTGTGCAGGAGCTGTGGCAGCGCAGCGAAACGCGGCTGCTGTCACTGGTGATTTACGCCGTCATGGGCTGGGCTGTGGTCGTGGCTACCGGCCCGCTGATACAGGCACTGGGCACGGCCGGCTTTGTCTGGCTGGCGGCTGGCGGACTGTTCTACACCGCAGGCATTGGATTTTTCGTGTTTGACCATGTGCGCCACTTTCACGGCATCTGGCACTTGTTTGTGATTGCTGGCAGCCTGATGCACTACATCGCCATCATTGGCTACGTGCTGCCTGCTGCCGCAGCTGTGGCCTGAACGGGCTGCACAAAGCAGTGAACTGCAGCGACTCCTGAAAAGCTGTATCGATTTGAGATACATTTTTTAACTTTTCAAGGAGTAAGCATTGTCCATTCGTACCGTCTCCATCCTCACCCTGGCAACTTCTCTGGCCCTGGGAGGATGCGCCACCATGACCGAAACCCAGCGCAACACCATGATTGGCACGGGTATGGGAGCTGTTGCAGGCGCTGGCCTGGCCAAGGCCACGGGACACAAGGCAGGCAAGGGCGCGCTGATTGGCGCTGTGGTGGGTGGCGTGGGTACGTACATCTGGTCCGCCAACATGGAGCGCCAGCGCAAGGAGCTGGAAGCCGCCACACGTGGCACAGGCGTCACGGTCAGCCGCACATCAGACAACCAGCTCAAGCTGGCCATTCCCACGGATGTGTCCTTTGACACCAACAGTGCCTACATCAAGAGCCAGTTCCGCCCCGTGCTCAACAATTTTGCGGACAGCCTCAAACGCTATCCCCAGACACATGTGGTCATCATCGGCCACACGGACAGCACCGGTGGCGCGCACATCAACGATCCGCTCTCGCTCAGGCGCGCCAATGCCACCCGTGACTACATCTTCAGCCGTGGCGTAGCAGGCCCTCGCATCCAGACCGAAGGCCGTGGTGCGCGTGAACCCATTGCCTCCAACGACAGCAACTGGGGTCGCTCCAGGAACCGCCGCGTGGAAATCTACGTCGCCGAACAGGCACGCTGACGGAGCCTCCACGCTCGCCCCCGCGCTGCAGCAGCGCAGGCATGGTCATCCAAGACTTGCAGGACGGCGCTCGCTCTGTCCACAATGCACGGCTGATATACAGGAGAGGTTTTCCCCATGATCGTTCTCATTACAGGTGCATCCGTAGGTTTTGGCGCTGCCATGGCGCGCAGCTTTGTGCAGGCTGGTCACCAGGTGATTGCCACGGCACGCCGCAAGAGCAAGCTGGATGCCCTCGCCGCTGAACTGGGCGAGCGCCTGCTGCCCATCGAGCTGGACGTGACCGACCGCGCCGCCGTGCAGGCGCTGCCCGCACAGCTGCCTGCTGGCTTTGCGGACGTGGACGTACTGGTCAACAACGCCGGTCTGGCCCTGGGTCTGGAGCCTGCCCATCAGGCCGACCTGGACGACTGGGACACCATGATCGACACCAACTGCAAGGGTCTGGTCTCCATGACCCGCGCCTTCCTGCCCGGCATGGTGCAGCGCCAGCGTGGTCATGTGATCAACCTGGGCTCCATCGCAGGCAACTGGCCTTATGCGGGCGGCAATGTCTACGGTGCGACCAAGGCGTTTGTGCAGCAGTTCAGCCGCAACCTGCGTGCCGACCTGCTGGGCACCGCTGTGCGCGTGACCAATGTGGAACCCGGCCTGTGCGGTGGCACGGAGTTCTCCAATGTGCGCTTTGCCGGTGATGATGAAAAGGCCGCCAAGGTCTACGAAGGCGTGCAATACCTCACGCCCGAAGACATTGCCAGCACCGTGCTGTGGATTGCGCAGACGCCTTCGCACATGAACGTCAATGCCATCGAGATCATGCCCGTGCAGCAAAGCTTTGCGGGCCTGAGCGTGCACCGCGGCCCCTTCAAGTCCTGAGGTGACTTTCCGCCCCAGGTGCCACGCACCTGGGCTTCAGCCTCTGGCCCAGCGGCTGCCAAACTGGTTCACCACCATCCCAAGCAGCACCCCCAGCGTGCCTGCCCACTGCTGGGCGTTGGGAAACTCGCCCAGCAGGGCGATCGCCGCCATCAGCCCCACGACGGGCACCAGCAAGGACAGCGGCGCCACCGTGCTGGTCGGGTAGCGTTGCAGCAGCCGCGTCCACAGCCCATACCCCACCAGCGTAGACAGCAGCGCCAGATAGCCCACCGCCGCCCAGCCGTGCCAGCTCATGGCCTGCACCTGCGCCAGCATATGTGCCGCACCACCTTCCAGCCAGGCGGAAAGCAGCAACAGCGGCACGATGGGAAAGATGCTGGTCCACACCAGAAACGGAACCGGCTCATAACTGCCAAAGCTGGCTGCATGGCGCGTGATGAGGTTGGCAGCCGCCCACATGGCCGCAGCCCCCACGGTGCAGAGAAAGCCCAGCAGTGTCATCTGCGCAGGCCCTTCGCCATGTGCACTGCCGATGACCACCAAGCCAGCTGTTGCAATACACAGCCCCGCCCACTGCCAGCTGCGTGGGCGCTCACGCATCAGCACGGCAGCCAGCAGCAGACTCACAAAGGCCTGCGTCTGCAGCACCACCGAAGCCATGCCTGCGGGCATGCCAAGCTGCATGCCCACAAACAGCAGGCCAAACTGCCCCACGCCCTGCACCAGGCCATAGGCAGCCAGCCAGCGCCTCGGCAGATTCTGCGGCGGGCGAATGAACAGCAGGAATGGCAGCGAGGCCGCCGCAAAGCGCAGGGCACACAGCAGCAGGGGCGAGACTTCCTGCAGGCCCCACTTCATGACCACAAAGTTCACCCCCCAGATGACGATCACGACCAAGGCCAGGATCCAGTCTGCCCCGCTCAAACCCTTGCTGTTGTTATGCATGTTTTTGGCCTCTAGCGCTTGCTGCACCTGCGCTGGCAGCTATCAATACTTCTGATGCCAGGCACGTAAAAAAAGGCATGCTGATTGCAGCATGCCTTTCGTTCATCAAGGAGCAGCGCGTTGAATTAACTCCCCGCCACCTTCATGCGGTTGATCAGAATCGAACCGACGGTCTTGGCACCGTAGTTATACGCGTCCGCGCCCACGGCTTCAATGCCCTGGTACATGTCCTTGAGGTTGCCGGCGATGGTGATCTCCTGCACGGGGAAGGCGATCTCGCCGTTTTCCACCCAGAAGCCCGAGGCACCGCGCGAGTAGTCGCCGGTCACATAGTTCACGCCCTGGCCCATGAGTTCGATCACGAACAGACCCGTGCCCAGCTTCTGGAGCATGGCCTTCAGATCGTCGCCACGGCGTGTCAGGCGCGATGTCAGCGTCAGGTTGTGCGAACCACCGGCATTACCCGTGGTCTTCATGCCCAGCTTGCGCGCCGAGTAGCTCGACAGGAAGTAACCCTCTACACGGCCATCTTCCACCACCATGCGGCGGCGCACCTTCACGCCCTCGTCGTCAAAGGGCGAGCTGCCCTTGCCGCGCAGGATGAAGGGGTCTTCTTCAATATTGATGTGCTTGGGGAAGACCTGCTGGCCCAGCGAATCCAGCAAAAAGCTGCTCTTGCGGTAGAGCGTGCCGCCGCTCACGGCCTGCACAAAGCCGCCGAGCAGACCAGCTGCCAGGGGCGACTCAAACAGCACAGGGCACTCGGTCGTAGGAATCTTGCGGCTGCCCAGGCGGCTGAGCGCGCGCTGCGAGGCATAGCGGCCAATTTCCTCAGGCGAAGCCAGCTCGACGGCATCGCGCATGGAGCTGTACCAGAAGTCGCGCTGCATCTCGCCATTCTTGCCGGGCAGCGAGGCAATTGGCGCCACGGAAATGCTGTGGCGCGAGCTGGCGTAGCCGCCACGGAAACCGCGTGTGTGTGCGCTGTAGAAATGGCTTTGCTGGGCCGAGACGCTGGCACCTTCGCTGTTGGTGATGCGCTTGTCAGTCGCCAGCGCCGCTGCTTCACACTCCAGCGCAATGCGCGCGGCTTCTTCGCTGGTCACGTTCCAGGGGTGGAACAGGTCCAGGTCCTTGTGGGTGTCTTCGGTGGCGATATCGTCCGCATCGGGCAGACCGGCTGTGGGGTCTTCCGCGGTAAAGCGCGCAATATCAAAGGCAGCCTGCACGGTCTGCTTGACGGCTTCTTCCGAAAAGTCGGACGTGCTGGCATTGCCACGGCGCTGGCCGATGTAGACCGTCACGCCCAGCGACTTGTCGCGGTTGCGCTCCACGGTCTCCAGCTCCCCCTTGCGCACGCTGACGCTCAGGCCGCAGCCTTCAGAAGCGTCAGCACCGGCATCGGTGGCACCCAGCTTTTTGGCGTGTGCCAGGGCCTGGTCCACCAGACCTTCAAAAAACGAACGGCTGTAGCTGAAGCCGGAATCAGCCTGCGCTGCAGTGGTGCTTGTAGAGCGTGTACGGGGTTTGTTCATAGCGCCGGATATGA
>JAEZZU010000350.1 GCA_023418355.1 Pseudomonadota bacterium
GTAGAAAGGTATATGGTGGTCAATCACAAAATATACCAATCAAAGTAAATTTAGCTGGTGTACTTCCAGTAATCTTTGCAATGTCACTTATTCAATTCCCAGAGACTATAACAAATTTATTTGTTAAGACTCCAAGTGAATTTTGGCAAACTGTAATAGCATGGCTAAGATGGACTCATCCATTTGGTGCAGTACTTTATGTAATATTAATTTTTGCATTTGCATTCTTCTATTCTACAATAGCATTTAATCCTATAGACATAGCATCAAACCTTAAAAAAGGTGGTGGTTTTATCCCAGGTATTCGTCCAGGGAAACCAACATCTGACTACCTTTCAAAGACAGCAACACATATTACTTTAATGGGAGCTATTTTCCTTTCAATATTAGCTCTTACACCATTATTACTTGGATGGGCATTTAATATGTCAGTTCAATTTGGTGGAACTTCACTCCTTATCGTAGTAGGTGTTGCACTTGAAACAGTTAAACAATTAGAATCACAAATGCTAATGCGCCATTATAAAGGATTTCTATAAGAATTAGAATTGGGGGTTGCCGTAATGAGATTAATATTATTAGGTGCACCTGGAGCAGGTAAAGGCACACAAGCAGAGATGCTTATGAAACTATACAATATTCCAACGATCTCAACAGGAAACATTTTTAGAGAGCATATCTCAAAGAATACTGAGTTAGGTCAAGAAGCTAAAAAATACATGGATGAAGGTAAGTTGGTACCTGATGAGCTCGTATTAGAACTTGTCAAAGATCGTATAGTTCAAAAAGATTGTGAGAATGGCATGATCTTGGATGGTTTTCCAAGAACTATACCACAAGCAGAGGCATTGGATGCAATGCTACAAGAAATCGGTAAACCAATTGACTGTGTACTCGATGTAGAAGTACCAGATGAAGTTATTATTGAACGTATGGCTGGTAGAACTGTTTGTCCTAGCTGCGGCGCTTCATATCATAAACTATTCAAAGTAGAAAAAGTACCAGGTATTTGTAATGAATGTTCTACTCATCTAATCCAAAGAGAAGATGACAAAGAAGATACAGTTAAGAAAAGATTAGAAGTTTATCATGCACAAACTAAACCTCTTATCAATCACTATCAAATGCAAGGTAAAGTGCTTTGCATTGATGGTGTAGGAACTGTAGATGAAGTGCGTGCAAGGGTAAAGAAAGCATTAGGAGTGAACTAAAATGCCAATTCCCATTAAATCCGATGCGGAAATTAAGTTAATGCAAGAATCAGCCCAAATACTTATTGAGGCCCATGAACTGGTTGCAAAGCATATTAAGCCAGGTGTAACTACGAAAGAATTAGACCAGGTGGCTTACAAGTTTATTACAAGTAAGAATGCTATACCATCCTTTAAAGGATACTGTGGTTATCCAGCTTCAGCATGTATATCTATAAATGATGAAGTTGTACATGGGATTCCAGGTGCAAGAAAACTCAAACAAGGTGACATAGTAAGTGTTGACCTTGGGGTATACTATAAAGGGTATCATTCTGATGCTGCAAGAACTTATCCAGTCGGAGATGTATCACCTGATGTTTTACAACTAATTGAAGTTACAAAGCAGTGTTTCTTTGAAGGACTAAAATATGCAAAAGCTGGCAATCATCTTGGACAAATATCAAAGGCAATTCAAGACTATGCAGAATCCTTTGGATATGGTGTAGTAAGAGATTTAGTGGGCCATGGTATTGGTGAAGAATTACACGAAGATCCTCAAGTGCCTAACTATAAGGCACCAGGACGTGGTGTAAAACTTGAAAAAGGTATGGCACTTGCTATTGAACCTATGATTAATATGGGAACATATCAAGTACAATGCTTAGATGATGACTGGACTTTTGTAACTAGAGATGGGCTGCCATCAGCTCATTATGAAAATACCATTGTTATTACAGATGATGAACCACTCATTTTAACACTCAGATCGGAAGAAAAGGGGAACGAATGATGGAAACTCTTGAAGTAGGGCAAGTAGTATTTTCGAAATGTGGTAGAGATCAGGGCAGAGCATTCATAGTTATTAGTTTAGAAGAAGAATATGCTTTCCTTGCAGATGGAAATCTAAGATTATTAGAAAATCCTAAGCGTAAAAAGTATAAACATATTCAAAGAACTAATGAAGTAATTCATGAGCTCAAACAAAATTTAATCGAAGAAAACGTATCAGATGCGGATCTCCGCAAGGCGATCAAAGCTTATCTGGTAAAGACTTCTATATAGAGGAGGTTTGTAACTTGGCAAAAGGTGATGTTTTTGAAGTAGAGGGAACAGTGATAGAAAAGTTACCAAATGCGATGTTCCAAGTAGAAATTGAAGGCGGTCACAAAGTACTTGCACATATTTCAGGGAAACTTCGTATGAATTTTATCCGTGTTTTACCGGGTGATAAAGTAACTGTGGAACTTTCTCCATATGATTTAACCAAGGGACGAATTATTTGGCGTTCTAAATAAATGGTAAACGGAAAGGAGAGCAGAAAATGAAAGTACGCCCATCTGTTAAAAAGATATGTGAAAAATGTAAAGTTATTAAAAGAAAAGGCCGTGTTTGCGTTATCTGTGAAAATCCAAAACACAAACAAAAACAAGGTTGATGCTTTACGAAATGCATTGATTTATATCACAAATTAATATATAATATTACCTTGTGAGTTAACTTTAAGCGGCTGCGGCATTTCATGGTAA
>JAEZZU010000004.1 GCA_023418355.1 Pseudomonadota bacterium
CGCTCACAACAACACAAGCACGGGAGAAAAAGTTGCTGTCGATCATACAGGCCGCTGGCTGGCCCATCTGGCCCCTTATTGCATGTTCCATCCTCGCTCTAGCCTTGATTTTTGAGCGCTTCATGTCCCTGAAGACGGCGCGCGTGGCGCCACCCCAGCTGCTGGATGAAGCCGTGGCCGTCTCCAAAGACCGCCTGCCCTCCAATGAAGTGATTCAGCAGCTGGCACAGAACAGCGCCCTCGGCGAAGTGCTGGCCAGCGGCATGCAGCAGCTCAGCGCCCACCCCAACAGCTCTGAAGAAGATCTGCGCGCCCGCATGGAAGGCGCAGGCCGCGCTGTGGCACACCGTCTGGAAAAATACCTGGGTGCGCTGGCCACCATCGCCTCTGCCGCGCCTTTGCTGGGCCTGCTGGGCACGGTGATCGGCATGATTGAAATCTTTGGCTCACAGGCAGGCGGCGGCGCCGTCGGCACAGGCAACCCCGCACAGCTGGCCCACGGTATTTCCATTGCGCTGTACAACACGGCCTTTGGCCTGATCGTGGCCATTCCTGCGCTGATCTTCTGGAAGTACTTCCGCGCCCGTGTGGATGCCTACCTGCTGCAGCTGGAACTGGCCAGCGAGCAGTTTGTGCGCCACCTCAACCGCCTGCGCAGCAAGTAAAGCAAAGGCAAGGCACACCATGGCCATGAATTTCCGCCCTCGCCGCTCGGAAGCGCCAGAGATCAACCTGATCCCCTTCATCGACGTGCTGCTGGTGATCCTCATCTTCCTGATGCTCACCACCACCTACAGCAAGTTCACGGAGCTGGAGCTGACCCTGCCTACGGCAGACACCACACAAATGCGTGATCACCCCAAAGAGGTCATCATCTCCATCGCAGCCGATGGCCGCTATGCCGTGGACAAGACCGCACTGGATGATCGCTCGGTCGAAGCGATTGCCAGCGCGCTGCTTGGTGCTGCGCCTGCCGGGGCTGAGAGCATCGTCATCATCAGCGCAGATGCATCGGCACCGCACCAGTCCGTGGTCTCGGCCATGGAAGCAGCACGCCGCGCAGGGCTGACGCAAATCACCTTCGCCACCCAGTCCACAGCAGGCAGCGGCAAGTAAGCCCGACATGTCGTCCCCTGCACACCACAGCACCGGCTCCGAACGGCTGCGCCGCATCTGGCGCAGTCGCGGCCCGACTGCCTGGGCCTTGCTGCCTCTGGCCGCTCTGTACGGAGCCCTGTCCGGGCTGCAGCGCAAGCTGTATGCATGGGGCCTCAAGGCCTCCGAGCACCCCGGTGTGCCCACCATCGTGATTGGCAATGTGATTGCCGGCGGCGCGGGCAAAACGCCGGTCACACTCGCCACCGTGGAGCACCTGCGCGCCCGGGAGCTGCAGGTGGGCATCATCTCGCGCGGCTATGGCCGCAAAAGCACGCAATGCCAGCAGGCCACGCCGCAGTCCACGCCAGAAGAAGTCGGCGATGAACCCTTGCTGATGGCCCGCAGCAGCGGCGTGCCCGTATTTGTGGCGCAGCGCCGTATCGAGGCTGCGCGCGCCCTGCTGCAGGCCTATCCGGCCACGCAGGTACTGGTCTGTGACGATGGCCTGCAGCACCTGGCCCTGCAGCGCGATGTGGAAATCTGCGTCTTCAACAACGAAGGCATTGGCAACGGCTGGCTGCTGCCTGCAGGCCCCTTGCGCGAGCCCTGGCCCCGTACCGTGTCTGCCGTGCTGCACACCGGTCAGGTGCCCGCCAACACTCCTGCCAGCACACCCAGCTTTGCGCTGCGGCGCCAGCTGGCACCCTATGCCATCAATCAGCGCGGAGAGCGCATGGCGCTGGATGCGCTGCGCAGCCAGCCGCTGCATGCCGTGGCCGGCATTGCACGGCCTGAGGATTTCTTCCGCATGCTGCAGGCGGCAGGCTTGTCACTGTTCAGTACCGAAGCTTTGCCTGACCACTACAATTTTAAAAGCTGGCAGCGCCCGACAGACGAGCGTCTTGCCGTGATTTGCACAGAAAAAGATGCCGCCAAAATCTGGCAGCATCTGCCCGATGCCTGGGCCGTCCCCCTGCAAGTGCAGGTGGAATCCGGGTATTTCGATCTGCTTGACCAGCTGCTGTGCCTATCATCCACCCATTAAGAACACAACTGCGACACCGCCATGGATCCCAAAATGCTTGAACTCTTGGTCTGCCCCGTCACCAAAGGCCCTCTGCGCTTTGACAAAGAACGCCAGGAGCTGATCTCCCAGAGCGCGCGTCTGGCCTACCCCGTGCGTGACGGCATGCCCATCCTGCTGGAAAACGAAGCACGCCCTCTGGAAGACAGCGAACTGGAAGGCTGAAAGCCATGGCGTTCACCGTACTGATTCCGGCACGACTGGCATCCAGCCGCCTGCCCAACAAGCCGCTGGCCGATATTGCCGGGCTGCCCATGGTCGTGCGCGTGGCCATGCAGGCGCGTAAAAGTGCTGCTGCCCGCGTCGTGGTGGCGGCGGACAGCGATGCCATCGTGCAGGCCTGCGCTGCCCATGGCGTGGAAGCCGTACTCACGCGCGCTGACCACCCCAGCGGCAGCGACCGACTGGCCGAAGCCTGTGAAAAGCTGGGCCTCAGCGGTGAAGACATGGTGGTCAATGTGCAAGGTGACGAGCCCCTGATCGACCCTGCGCTGATCGATGCCGTGGCCCAGGTGCTGGCGCAGGCCACTCAGGCCAGCATGGGCACCGCCGCCCACCCCATCGCCAGCCGTGACGAATACCTGAACCCCAACGTGGTCAAAGTGGTGTGCAACGCGGCGGGTCTGGCCAGCTATTTCAGCCGTGCCCCCATCCCATTTCACCGTGACCGCGCCAGCGAACAATGGTGGAGTGCAGACAGCGCCTTTGCCCCGCTGCGCCACATCGGCATATACGCATACAAGGCAGGGTTTTTGCGCCAGTTTCCGCAGCTCACGCCGGCCCCTACCGAGCAGACAGAATCGCTGGAACAGCTGCGCGCGCTGTGGCATGGCCACCAGATTGCCGTGCACATCACGCAGCAGGCCCCGGGCGCTGGCGTGGATACACCGGAAGATCTGGAGCGCGTGCGTGCCCACTTCCAGCACGGCTAAGGCTTTCATATTTCAGTAATTTCTGAAAACTTCACTTAAAATAGGAGCAGCTCACGCTTGCTGCTTCTATCTTTGCAATTCATTTGTTTTGCAAAACGTGTAAAGACTTGCGCAAGCTGCTCTCATTTTTGATAGTTGCTTGCCACCGCATGGGCACTCCTGCCTGCGGATGACAAAGCGCAGCCTATACCTGATACGCATCGCAGCAAGCACCCCTGTGCATAGTTGTCAAGCGCCTGCGATGGCCGCACAAAAACAGCCTGCCCGTGCAAATTGGCCGCGCTGTAAGCCCCTGACAAGGCCGTGCGTGCTATCCTTGAGCGGATAACGCGCGGCTGCCGCCTGCTTTTTCCATCTGAAAAAGTCCCGCTCCGCCAAGAATTTCTACATATCGAGGATCTCCATGAAACTGATTTTGTTGGGCGCACCCGGCGCCGGCAAGGGCACGCAAGCCGCCTTCATCTGCAAGAAGTTCGGCATCCCCCAGATCTCTACCGGTGACATGCTGCGTGCTGCCGTCAAGGCTGGCACTCCTCTGGGCCTGCAAGCCAAGGCCGTGATGGAAGCTGGTCAGCTCGTGAGCGACGACCTGATCATCAACCTGGTCAAGGAACGCATTGCGCAGGCTGACTGCGCCAACGGTTTCCTGTTCGACGGCTTCCCCCGCACCATCCCCCAAGCTGACGCCATGAAGGCTGCTGGCGTGGATCTGGACTACGTGCTGGAAATCGACGTGCCTTTTGAAGCCATCATCGAGCGCATGAGCGGTCGCCGCTCGCACCCCGCTTCGGGCCGTACCTACCACGTCAAGTTCAACCCACCCCAGGTGGAAGGCAAGGACGACGTGACTGGCGAGCCTCTGGTGCAGCGCGACGACGACAAGGAAGAAACCGTCAAGAAGCGTCTGGACGTGTACAGCAGCCAGACCCGCCCTCTGGTGGACTACTACCAGAACTGGGCCAAGGAAGAGCCTGCCAAGGCTCCCAAGTACCGCTCCATCAGCGGCATGGGCAGTGTGGATGAAATCACCGCTCGCGTCTTTGCTGCACTGGACGCCTGATCCTCTGCGTGACACGCATTTGCAAAGCTGCCCTCGGGCAGCTTTTTTCATGCCTGTCTACAGGCTGCGCGCACTTTGCTGCAGCAGCGACAGCATCAGACTGATGCGCGCCTTCACAGGACTGAGCGCCACCACATGCGCATCGCGCTCACCATCCGCCTGCACAATCACGCCCTGCTCGCAGCGCGTAGTGCGCCAGACCGGCACACCCTGCGCCACGGCACGCTGCAGCGCCTCCAGCAAGCTCTGGTGAATCGAGCCATTGCCCGTGCCCGCGACCACCAGGCCCTTGACGCCTGCGGCCACCAGCGCATCCACCGCTTCAGCCCGCGCCAGTGCGGTACTGGTGATTACCTCCACCCACGGCCATTGCGCAGCAGGCTTTTCCCACACTGCCGCCGGGATGGGCTGCTTGCCAGATCTGGCATGCAACTGCAGCTCCGAAGCCCAGCGCACCAGCCCCTCTTCCACCCAGCCAGCAGGCCCTTGCGCGCCTGAGGCAAACGCGTTCACGCGATAGGGATGCACCTTGCGCACCCACTGCGCACTGTGAATTTCCCCCACGGCTGTCACCCACACCCCTGCCACACCGCTGGATGCGCAGATCAGTGCATCCCGCAGATTCGCCGGGCCATCGGCAGACAGCGCCGTAGCTGGACGCATGGCACAGGTCATCACCACAGGCTTGCCAGGCTGCAGGGCCAGCTGCAGGAACCACGCGGTTTCTTCCAGTGTGTCTGTGCCATGGGTAATCACGACGCCTGCCACATCCTCCTGCGCCAGCCACTTCTGGCAGGCCTGGGCCAGGTGCTGCCAGGTCAGAGCGTCCATGTCCTTGCTGTCGAGCTGTGCCACCTGCTCGACCTCCAGCGCAAAGCGCCCCTGCAAGGCCAGCTGTGCAATGGGCTGTAGCAGCTCGGCAACACCAATCTGTCCCGCCTTGTAGCCCACGCTGCCGCCCATGGCTGCGCCCTGGCCTGCAATCGTCCCCCCGGTCCCCAAGACCACGATTTTTCTTGTTGCTAACACTTGCATCCCTTATGGAACTGGTTAAAAATACAGGTACTGGATAAACAAACAGTTATCCTTCTGAAGGACAGGCATGGAGCACACCACACTCACCCCCCGGCAACAGCAAATTCTGGACCTCATCCAGGAAGCCATTGCACGCACCGGCGCACCACCCACCCGCGCAGAAATCGCTCGCACCCTCGGTTTCAAATCGGCCAATGCTGCAGAAGAGCACCTCAAGGCCCTGGCACGCAAGGGCGTGCTGGAGCTGGTCAGCGGCACCTCGCGCGGCATCCGCCTGGTCAGCGACACCGTGCGCCGCATCAATGCTGCGCGTGGCACGCACTTTGACCTGCCCATGCCCGAGATGCAGCCCATGCTGCTACCTCTGGTTGGCCGCGTAGCTGCTGGCTCGCCCATTTTGGCGCAAGAACATATTGACCAGAGCTTTGCGGTGGAAAGCAGCATGTTCCCCACCAAGCCAGACTACCTGCTGCGTGTGCGCGGCATGTCCATGCGCGACGCTGGCATTCTGGATGGCGACCTGCTGGCCGTCAAAACCACACGTGAAGCACGTAACGGCCAGATCGTCGTTGCGCGCCTGGGCGATGAAGTCACCGTCAAGCGCCTGCAAAAGACCCCCCAGGGTATTGAGCTGCACCCCGAGAACCCGGACTACCCGGTCATCCACGTCAAGCAGGAAGAAAGCTTTGCGATTGAAGGTCTGGCCGTCGGCCTGATCCGCAACAGCCTCCAGCTCTAAACCACACCCCGCTCCTTGTTCCCGTTTTGCCATGCTGCGCACACGCGCGGCAGGGAGAGTTTTTGCCTGTACCAGCCTGTCCTCTGCTTCTCAGGAGACCACCATGTCCATGACTTTCTGCCAGCTGCCCCTGCCTTGCATCACCACCGCCACCATGGCCAGCAATGAAGCGCGCTTTCTGCCGCAGGCGCTGCCCCACAACGTGCGTCTGCTGCGCCGTGCACACGACCCAGACCGCACCCGCTTTGTCATGAGCGGTCGGCTGTCAGACGTCTGCGCTGCTTTGGAACAGCTCGCAGCGCTGGAACAGCGTAATGTCTGTCTGTAGCGCAAGCGCTTTCTACGCCTGAATCAAGGAGCCACAGCATGAACACTCCAGACACACCAAGGCCACGCCAGCCCGTACAACCCAGCACTGGTGGACTGCTGGGCCGCCACTTTACCTACAGGCCTGCGGCACAGACCGATGTGCGCGTAACCTGGGAACGCGCCAAAAATCAGGCGGCCAAGCCGTCGCCTCAAAACCGATAAAGCTGCTGCGGGGTGTCATGGCTGCTCCATCAACGGGCAGCAGCAGGCATATGCACATGCCCCTTTGTCAGCAGGGCCGGATGCAGTCGCCGTGCACAAACTCCTGAATCCATAGCGGATAGCGCTTATCCGCAGATGATTTCAGAGCCATAAGACTCCAAAACCCTGTTTTTACAAGCGCTGGCTGCTATCTATTTTTTCCATTGCAGCAAGAACGCATCAAAAGTGAGCTGTAGCCACTGAGTGACTGAACCGCATCTGCCACCTGGCTGTTCCAAATCAGTGCATGCAATTGCCAAGACTGCACCAGCACCGCGCCATCCGCACATCTGCCATACAAAAACTGCATACAAAAAGCAGGCATAGCTTTTGCTGAATCTGGAGACCCATCACCGCCGCCGGGCACCTTTGTGCAGCGCAGCGGCTGTCTTGACCACCATACATACCGGGAGTCTCCATGCAAAAACGCACCTTCTTGCAAGCAACCGCAGCGCTGGCTCTGGCTGGCAGCTTTGGCATCGCCCATGCCCAGAGCACCCCCATCAAGTTCCTGCTGGACTGGCGTTTTGAAGGTCCTTCAGCCCTGTTCCTGCAACCTGCGGCCAAGGGCTACTTCCAGCAGGCGGGGCTGGATGTATCGATTGATGCAGGCAGTGGCTCCGGCGCAGCGGTGCAGCGCGTGGCTTCTGGCACGTATGACATGGGCTTCGCCGACATGGCTTCGCTCATGGAGTTCCACGCCAACAACCCTGATGCACCGAACAAGCCCGTGGCCGTCATGGTGGTCTACAACAACACGCCGGCTGCCGTGATGGCACTCAAGAAAAGCGGCATCAAGACCGCCTCAGACCTGAGCAGCAAAAAGCTGGGCGCGCCCGTATTTGATGCAGGCCGCAAGGCCTTCCCCACCTTTGCCAAGGCCAACAAGGTGGACAACGTGACCTGGATTTCCATGGACCCACCGCTGCGCGAGACCATGCTGGTGCGCGGTGATGTGGACGCCATCACCGGCTTTACCTTCACCAGCCTGCTCAATCTGGAAGCGCGCGGCGTCAAGGCCGACGACGTGGTGCTGATGCAGTATGCCGACCATGGTGTGAAGCACTACGGCAACGTCATCATTGCCAGCCCCAAGCTGATCGCACAGAACCCGGATGCCATCAAGCAGTTCCTGACTGCCTTCACCAAGGGCGCAGGTGAAGTCATTGCCAACCCCGCAGACGCCATCCAGCATGTCAAGGCGCGTGACGGCATTGTGAACACGGCCCTGGAAACCCGCCGCCTGCAGCTGGCGATTGACACCGTGGTCAACAGCGCCGATGCCCACCAGGATGGTTTTGGCCACCTTAACCCCGGCCGCCTGTCGCTGATGGCCTCTGAAGTGTCTGACGCCTATGGCACCAAGACCCGCATCGACCCCACCGTCGTGTGGAACGACAGCTTTTTGCCTGCCGCTGCAGCGCTGGACATCCTGCCCAAGAAGTAAGCCCCTAACCCCGGTCTCCACCTGCCTTGCGCGAGTGGAGACCCTGAGTAAAGAACCCGCATGCAAAGCGCTGCCGAACCCTATTTCGTAGATTTCCGTGATGTCTGGCTGGCTTACAACGATGAGCTGCTGGCACAGAATCACTTCGCCGTCGAAGCCATTGACCTGCAGGTCAGGCAGGGCGAGTTCATCGCCATCGTCGGCCCTTCGGGCTGCGGCAAGTCCACTTTCATGAAACTGGCCACCGGCCTGCGCATGCCCTCCATGGGCAAGATTGTGATTGACGGTCAGCCCGTCACCGGCCCGCTGAAGATCTCTGGCATGGCGTTTCAGTCGCCCTCGCTGCTGCCCTGGCGCACCACGGTAGACAACGTGCTGCTGCCGCTGGAGATCGTGGAGCCCCACCGCTCACAATTCAAGGCCAAGCGCCCCGAGTACGAAGCCCGTGCCCGTGCCCTGCTGCAGAAGGTGGGCCTGGGTGGCTATGAAGACAAATTCCCCTGGCAGCTCTCCGGCGGCATGCAGCAGCGCGCCAGCATCTGCCGCGCGCTGATCCATGAGCCCAAGATGCTGCTGCTCGACGAGCCCTTTGGCGCGCTGGACGCCTTCACGCGTGAAGAGCTGTGGTGCATCCTGCGCGACCTGCAGGCAGAGCAGCAATTCAACGTGATTCTGGTCACGCACGACCTGCGCGAGTCCGTATTCCTGGCCGACACCATCTATGTGATGAGCAAAAGCCCCGGCCGCTTTGTCGTGCGGCGTGAAATTGATCTGCCCCGCCCCCGTGAGCTGGAGCTGACCTACACCAAGGAATTCACCGACATCGTGCACGAGCTGCGCGGACACATCGGCGCCATGCGCAAAGCAGGTGCGGTCATCAACCAATAGCAGCCGGGTTTAGCTATGTACAAGTTCGACAACAAACAAATTGAGCGCTGGTCGCCCTGGATTTTGCTGCTGGCCGTCGTGGTGCTGTGGCAGGTGCTGTGCGCGGCACTGGATGTCTCGCCCTTTATCTTTCCCAGCCCTGCGCTGATTCTCAAAGACTTCCTCGAGTACCACAGCGTGATTGCCACGCACGCCTGGCGCACCTTCTGGGTGACCATGGCAGGCTTTGGTCTGGCCATTGTGGTGGGCGTGCTGCTGGGCTTTCTGATTGGCAGCTCACGCCTGGCCTATGCCGCGGTCTACCCGCTGATGACGGCCTTCAACGCCCTGCCCAAGGCCGCCTTTGTGCCGGTGCTGGTGGTGTGGTTTGGCATTGGCATCGGCCCCGCCATTCTGACGGCCTTTCTGATCAGCTTCTTCCCCATCACCGTCAACATCGCCACGGGCCTGGCCACGCTGGAGCCCGAACTGGAAGACGTGCTGCGCGTGCTGGGTGCCAAGCGCTGGGATGTGCTGATCAAGGTGGGCCTGCCCCGCTCCATGCCTTATTTCTTTGCCTCGCTCAAAGTGGCGATTACGCTGGCCTTTGTGGGCACTACGGTGTCGGAGATGACGGCCTCCAATGAAGGCATTGGCTACTTGCTGATCTCGGCCGGCTCCTCCATGCAGATGGGTCTGGCGTTTGCAGGCCTGCTGGTAGTGGGTGCCATGGCCATGGCCATGTATGAGCTGTTCAGCTGGGTGGAAAAGCGCACCACTGCCTGGGCACACCGCGGTTCACAAAACCATTGATGTCGTCACACCTCGACTTGGGCCAGCCATGTGCTGGCCTTTTTTTGCGCCCGGCAGTGCCCTACATTGGTGCAGCAGGCGCATTTCTTGCTTGTGCAGAGGCATGCCCTGGCTTGCTCAACTTGAACTCGACTACACCCTCGCCGCAGCGCGCACCCGCCTGCACTTTCGCCATGACGGCCCTTTGCGCGTGCTGCGCAGCCTCTACCCCGAAGGCGATGGCATCTGCCACAACGTACTCATCCACCCCCCCGGAGGACTGGTCAGTGGCGACACGCTGGACATTCGCTGCCGCGTAGAAACCGGTGCCCACGCGCTGGTCACCACACCCGGCGCCACCCGCTTTTACAAAACCGATGCTCAAGGTGCCGTCGCACAGCAGATCACACAGCTGCAGCTGGAACCCGGTGCACGGCTGGAATGGCTGCCCCTGGAAGCGCTTGCCTATAACCAGTGCCAAGCCCACAACCTGCTGCAGCTGGACATTGCGCCCGGTGCAGAACTGATAGCCTGGGACATTACCGCCTTTGGCCTGCCCCACGCCAATGAGCCCTTTGTGCAAGGCAGTTTTACCCAGCACATGGAGTGGCCCGGCATCTGGCTGGAGCGTGGCACGGTACGCGCCGATGATGCACGGCTGATGGATGGCCCACTGGGCCTGTCGGGCCAGCGCTGCATGGCCAGCATGGTGCTGGCCTGCGGCACCCCCCTGACACGCACGCAGCGCGAACACCTGCTCGATAGCACGCGCGCCCTGCTCGATGCCCACCCGCAAGGCGCGTGGTGCGGCATCAGCGCCCCCAATGACCACATGCTGGTGCTGCGCGGCCTGGCCCCCGTGGTCGAGCCACTGATGCAGCTGTGGCAACAGGTGCGTACCTGCTGGCGCAAGGAGCACTGGGGGCTGGAGGGTGCCATGCCGCGAATCTGGAGCATGTAAAGGCAGAGCCGTATATTGCGCTCCCTGCAGGCATGGGGCATGGCTGCGGGTGATTGGCTGACAGTGCGAAAGCCACCGTGCTTTTAGACTGGCTGGTCGAGTGTTTCACCACAACAAGGAGACCGCATGCCCGCACCACGTATTGCAGAAAAAGAACTACTCAGCGCTGATGAAATGGCCCTGTTTACGCTGAGCCAGGACAGCGCCAAGCTGGCCCAGCACAGCCACGCCCAGCTGCGCGACCATATTGCCCGCGCCCGCAATCTTCGTGACCGTGCCCGCGACATGTACCGCCGCCAGGTGGGCCGCACACGCTCTGCTACCGGCAACAAGCGCGGCTTCAGCGGCATGGCCAATGAACGCACGCGCCAGAAGGCAGAAGTGATGCATGGCGTTGTAGAGCGTTTGATTGAAGCGCGAGATCAGTGCAGCGTGTAAGCAGCCTCTACCTCCACATGCACGAGCCGCGGGTCAACCAGCGGCTTTTTGCTTTTTTAGCCTTGTTACTGATAGCCACAGCAATCTCCCAGCCACGCACAACCACGACCTCTTACACCCACATTGCCGCTGCACCTACCTGCTTCCCAAAACTACAATTCGGCGCGTAGACAGTGGCCGCCTGCTCCCATACAACCACGGCGGCCCCTAAGAGGAGATTGACGCAATGACAAAATATCAAAAAGCACTGCTGCTGGCGGTGGCACTGTGCATCAGCGCACCGGCCATGGCACGCACAGCCAAGATGCAACCCGAGCAGCCACAAACCTTTGTATATGCCGGTGCGCAAGACCCGCAAAAGAACCGAACTTTCATCATTGCTGCAGCTCAGTCGCTAGACTGGCAAGTCGTGAAGGATGAACCTGGCATGCTGGAGTTGCTCTATGACAAGCAAGGCAAGCACCAGGTACGCGTGAAGGTCTCCTACACCGCGACCAACTACCAGATCGAGTATCTGGACAGTTACAACATGAACTACAAGCGAACCGACGACGGCCAGTACATCCACCCCAACTACCTACGCTGGGTGCGCAACCTGCAAAAGCGCATCAACGCACTGTCGATCCGCTAACGACTCGCCTCTCCATACAAAAGCAGACTTTAGGCTTTTGTATGGAGTCTGCGAGGCTGAGCACGCTGCAGGCCTGCAAGTCGCATTCAAATCGCCACCAGCTTCTGTATTTCCTTTTCCTTCATCTCTGAACCAGGACCACGCGCAATCACCTCGCCACGCTCCATGACGAGGTATTCGTCAGCCAGCTCTTCGGCAAAGTCGTAGTACTGCTCACACAGCAGCACGGCCATGCCGCGTTCCTTGGCGAGCATGCGGATCACGCGGCCAATGTCCTTGATGATGCTGGGCTGGATACCTTCCGTGGGTTCATCGAGGATCAGCAGGCCCGGCGCGGGGGCCAAGGCACGCGCGATGGCGAGCTGCTGTTGTTGGCCACCTGACAGGTCACCACCGCGGCGGTGCAGCATCTGCTTGAGCACAGGGAACAGCTCGTACAGGTCGGCCGGAATCGGCGTGCTGCCGCTTTTGTAGGCAAGGCCCATGCGCAGGTTTTCTTCGACCGTCAGGCGCCCAAAAATCTCGCGGCCCTGCGGCACAAAGCCAATGCCCGCACGCGCACGGTCGTAGGGCGAGAGTTTTTCAATCGGCTTGCCATTCCATTCAATACTGCCGCTTTTGATGGGCACCAGCCCCATCAGGCTTTTAAGCAGCGTGGTCTTGCCCACGCCATTGCGCCCCAGCAGCACGGTGACCTTGCCGGGCTCGGCCTGCAGGCTCACATCACGCAGGATGTGGGAGCCGCCGTAGTACTGGTGCAGGTTTTGAACTTTGAGCATTTTTCGCCTCCAGCGCAGATCTGGTCTGCGCAAGCAGCTCTCTTTTTTAAGAGAGCGCTATTCAATCTTCGTAGCTGCCAGCGCTTGATATTGCTTGTTTTCATCAACAAATGCATTCGAAATCAATAGATAGCAAGCGCTAAAAGCTATAACTTTTCATTCAGTGCCAGATATGCAGATCAGCCAGCACCTCGCAGAGGTGCGGTTGAGACGAGGCGCAAAGCCGCAGACCGTAGCAGCGCTACGGCAAGGATTTGCAACGACGTATCCAGGCTGATATGCATATCACTAGCGCCCCAGATACACCTCGATCACGCGCTCATCGGCTTGCACCTGGGCCAGCGTGCCTTCGGCCAGCACGCTGCCGTCACACAGCACCGTCACCTTTTCGCTGATGGTGTTGATGAAGCTCATGTCGTGCTCCACCACCATCAGGCTGTGCTTTCCTTTGAGCGTGAGGAACAGCTCGGCCGTGCGCGCGGTTTCGTCGTCGGTCATGCCGGCCACAGGCTCGTCAAGCAGCAGCAGCTTGGGCTCCTGCATCAGCAGCATGCCGATTTCCAGCCACTGCTTCTGGCCGTGGCTGAGCACGCCCGCTTCGCGATTGACTTCGCCTGCCAAATGGATGGTGTGCAGGATTTCGGCCAGCTTGTCTTGCTGTGCACTGTCGAGCTTGAAGAACATGCTGTGCTTCACACCCTTGTGCGTCTTGAGCGCCAGCTCCAGGTTCTCGAACACCGTGAGCTGCTCGAACACCGTGGGCTTCTGGAACTTGCGGCCAATGCCCAGTTGCGCAATCTCCGGCTCGTTATGGCGCAGCAGGTCGATGGTGGAGCCAAAAAACACCGTGCCTTTGTCGGGCCGGGTCTTGCCGGTGATGATGTCCATCATCGTGGTCTTGCCTGCGCCGTTCGGCCCGATGATGCAGCGCAGCTCGCCGGGGGCAATGTCCAGGTTCAGGCCGTTGATGGCCTTGAAGCCGTCAAAGCTCACATGCACATCTTCGAGGTACAGGATACGGCCATGGGTCACATCCACCTCGCCGGGGACGGCAATGCGCTTCATGCTGGCACTGCGGCCGCCGGATTCGGTATTGAGGGCCGCTTTTTCCACGGCCGCACGCATGCGGGCAGCGCCCGCTTCCATCAGGTCCGGGGTCATGCCGCACCTCCTTCCTTGCGCACAGAGGTTTGATTGGC
>JAEZZU010000062.1 GCA_023418355.1 Pseudomonadota bacterium
TGTGGGAGCGCTTCTCCGAGCTGCGCTACAACCAGTACATGACAGGCGTGAAGCTGTAATTTGCTTGCCGAAGCTGCACGCAGGTGCGCTGGCTTCGTTCAGATAAAGCCGGGATGAGAGTGACATCACATTCCGGCTTTTTTGCCTGCCAAATCGCCCCAGAAGCGGTGCAGGAGGGAGTTCTTTTTTCTAGCCCAAAAGGAGACTTCAAATGGATCGACGTTCCATGCTCAAGCATGCCGGTATCGCCGGCATTGTGGCTGCGGCAGCAGCCCCAGCGGTGCACGCACAACCTGCCATCCGCTGGCGTATTGCATCCAGCTTCCCGAAATCTCTGGACACGATTTACGGCTCGGCCGAAGTGTTTGCCCAGGCCGTCAAGTCCATGACGGGGGGCAAGTTTGATGTGTCCGTCCACCAGGCGGGTGAGCTGATGCCTGCGTTCAACGTGGTCGATGGCGTGCAAAGCGGTACGGTGGAAGTGGCGCACACCGCGCCTTACTACTTCTTTGGCAAGAACGAGGTGTTTGCCATTGGCGGTGCGATCCCCTTTGGCATGAACTCGCGCCAGCTGACCTCGTGGATGGTCGATGGTGACGGTGGCAAGCTCATGGGCGAGTTCTACGACAAGTACAACGTCGTGCCGCTGGTGGGTGGCAACACGGGCGCGCAGATGGGTGGCTGGTTCCGCAAGGAAATCAAGACGCCGGAAGACATCAAGGGCCTGAAATTCCGCGTGGGTGGTTTTGCGGGCAAGGTGCTGGAAAAAATGGGCGCTGTGCCCCAGAACATTCCTGCAGGTGAAATCTACCAGGCACTGGAAAAAGGCACGATCGATGCGGCCGAGTGGATTGGCCCTTACGACGATCTGAAGCTGGGCCTGAACAAGGTCGCACCTTTCTACTACTACCCCGGCTGGTGGGAAGGTTCGCTGAACCTGTCCTTCTACATCAACAACAAGGCCTTCAACAGCCTGAGCAACGAATACAAGGCCGTGGTGCGCGCCGCATCCTACGAAGCCCATGTGACCTGCCAGGCCCGCTACGACGCGCGCAACCCCGGTGCGATCAAGCAGCTGGTGGCCGCCAAGACCAAGGTGCTGCCTTTCTCGCAGTCGGTGCTGGAAGCCTCGTTCAAGGCCACGATGGATCTGTACGACGAGCTGGCTGCCTCCAACCCCGACTGGAAGAAGATCTACAGCAACTACCGCAACTTCCAGCGCGACCAGGTGCTGTGGTTCCGCTTTGCCGAAGGTCGCTTCGACTCTTTCATGGCGACGCAGAAGCTGTAAGCGATGCCCGCCCAGCAAAAAGGCCATCGCATGCGATGGCCTTTTTTGTCTCTGTCGCTTTCAAAATAAAAGCGCCCAGCGCTTGATTTTTCGAGTTTTCAAAATCTTTTCTATCTGAAATCTATGAATATCAAGCGCTGACTGCTCACTTTTCTGAAAGTTCCAGACGCTTGGCGCGGCGCGCTGCAATCCACCAGATCAGCATGCCTGCGCTGACCGAGACGGCATGGCCCAGCGCCAGTGCCAGGCCGCTGTGAAACAGCTGCGGCACCACAATGCCAGCCATGATGGCAAACACGCTCATCTGCGTGAAACCCTGCAGCGACGAAGCCAGGCCGCGCATCTGCGGGAAGGTGCCCATGATCTGCAGCGACAGAATCGGCATCAGCAGCGAAATGCCCAGGGTGTAGCAGGCAATCGGCATCACGGCCCAGGGCACGGAAGGCGTGTCGGTCGAGAGGTTGTAGAGCACATTGCTGGCGCTGCCAATGGCCAGGCAGGTGTAGCCAATGGATTTCTGGATGCGCACGGGGATGTGCCGCGCCAGCGAGCCAGACAGGGCCGAGCCCAGCATGGAGCCACCAATGAGCGGGATGAACAGCCAGCCAAACGATGTGGCTTCGAGCTTGAGCACGCCCATGACGAATTCGGCGGCCGAGCTGATGTAAATCGCCGTGGCCCCGGTCATCATGGCCGTGCCGATCACCATCAGACGAAACTGGGAGTGGCGCAGCGCCATCAGGTAGTTGCCGGCAATCACGCCCAGCTTGAGTGGCTGGCGCTTGGCAGCAGGCAGGGTTTCGGGCAGCACGCGCCAGCACAGCAGCACCAGGATGGCACCGAAGGCTGCCAGAAAGAAGAAGGTCGCGCGCCAGCCACCATGGGTCTGCAGCCAGCCGCCAAAGATGGGTGCCAGGGCCGGAGCCAGGCCAAAGCAGAACATGACCAGGCTCATCATGCGCTGGGCATCTGCGCCCTGAAAGCGGTCCTGCACGATGGCGCGCGCCACCACCATGCCCGAGCCCGCCATGGCGCCCTGGGCAAAGCGGATGAGCACCAGGGCCTCAATGCTGCTGACGAAGGCGGCAACGCAGGAGGTCAGCGCATAGCCGAGGCTGGAAAACAGCAGCACACGGCGGCGGCCAAAGGTGTCGCTGAGCGAGCCGTAGAACAGCATGGTCACCGCCATGGCCAGCACATAGACGCTCAGGGTCTGCTGCACGGCAGCGGTGGGGGCCTCAAACTCCTGGCCAATGGCGTAGAACGAGGGCAGGTAGGTGTCTATGCCCAGTGCGCCCATCATGGTGCACATGGCCAGAATCACGGTCAGAGAGAGGTTTTGCTTCATAGGCGGTAGCAGTCCTGCTGGCCAGCAGCAGGACATAAAAAAGGCACATGGCGGGCATGTGCCTTGTCAGTAGGGGATGGCTTATCCCTTGGGGGCGCGGATCGCGCTCTTGGGTCGGAATGCCTTGCACACCGTATCCACGGTTTCCAGGTACGGGCCACCAATCAGGTCGATGCAGTAGGGCACGGCGGCAAAAATGCCGTTGACCAGCTGCTTGCCATCGGCCTCCTTGAGGCCTTCCAGCGTCTCGGCAATCGCCTTGGGCTGGCCGGGCAGGTTGATGATCAGGCTCTGGCCACGGATCACCGCCACCTGGCGCGAAAGAATCGCCGTAGGCACAAAGCGCAGGGAGATCTGGCGCATCTGCTCGCCAAAGCCCGGCATTTCCTTGTCCGCCACGGCCAGCGTGGCTTCAGGCGTGACATCGCGCAGCGCAGGGCCGGTGCCGCCGGTGGTCAGCACCAGGCTGCAGCCGGCGTCCACCAGCTCGATCAGGGTCTGGCTGATGGTGGCCTGCTCGTCAGGAATCAGGCGTGCTTCGAAGGTGATGGGGTTGTGCAGCGCACGGGTGAGCCAGTCCTGCAGCGCGGGCAGGCCCTTGTCTTCATAGACGCCGCTGCTGGCGCGGTCGCTGATGGAGACAATGCCAATCTTGACAGCATCATGCGTGCTCATGCGTCTTCGCCCTCGTCCTCGTCGATGTCCTGTTCTTCATCATGGCGGCCGTGCGTGCCATTGATGTGCGAGAGCAGCAGCTGGAAAAGTTCGCGGTAGGCGCGGCCCTTCTTGGCGGGGGGCAGGATCTGGCCCTTGGCCTCAGCTTCTGCCGCCTTTTGCTTGGCCGTGGCTTCGTCCTTGCGGGCCTGGCGCATCAGCGCGCGCACCTGCTGCACATCGGTGGCAGGAAACTGGTCCAGCCAGATGCCCAGGTGGTCGTCGCTGTCGATCAGGCGGTCGCGCCACTGCTCGGCGACCAGCACATTGGTCTGCTCCAGGCTCACGCCGGTGCGCTGTTCTTCCAGCGCAGCCTTGGCGGCTTCGACCTGGCTTTCTTCCAGCTTGCGCATCAGTTTGCCGATGAACTGCATCTGGCGGCGCTTGGCTTCAAAGTTGGTCAGGCGCTTGTGCTCGGCCAGGGCTTCCAGCAGCTTTTCAGGCAGCTGCAGTCGGGCCAGCAGCTTGGGGCGCAGGCCCAGCAGGGCTTCGCCCAGGTCCTGCAGCGCATCGCTTTCTTTTTTCAGGTCGGTGCGGGTCTGGTCCCAGGTGCCTTTGAGTTCGGCCTTCAGCTCCAGGT
>JAEZZU010000114.1 GCA_023418355.1 Pseudomonadota bacterium
TGCTGGAAATTCGCGGCAACCCCTTGCCCGATGGCGGCTTTGTGACCAGCTATGCCGACATCACCAGCTACAAGAACGCCGCGCGCGAACTGCGCTCACTGGCCGATGCGCTGGAGCAGCGCATCGAGGAACGCACGCGCGATCTGGCCACGGCCAAGCGCGAAGCCGAGGAAGCCAATCGCTACAAGACCCGCTTTGTGAATGCAGCCGTGCACGACCTGCTGCAGCCACTGAACGCCGCACGCATGTTCACCAGCCTGCTGCCCACGCACGTGCACGATGAGGCGGGCCGCCGCGTGGTGGAAAACGTGGATGCTGCGCTGGCCTCGCAGGACGCCATTCTCACCAGCATGCTGGACATTGCACGCATGGAATCGGGCCAGCTGGAGACCCATGTGCGTGACTTTGCACTCGACTCGCTGCTGCACGTGGTGCACAACAACTTTGCCATGCTGGCCGAAAGCGAAGGCCTGCAGCTGCGCACGCGCGCGGGCAGCTATGTGGTGCGCAGTGACGAGGCACTGCTGCGCCGCATCATCCAGAACTTTGTCTCCAACGCCATCCGCTACGCACGCAAGGGCCGCATCTTCGTGGGTTGCCGCCGCCAGGGCCGCTATGTGCGCATTGAGGTGCACGACCAGGGCCCCGGCATTCCACAGGCCCTGCAAAAGGAAATCTTTGAGGAATTCCGCCGCCTGGACGAAGGCCATGCCGATGACCGCGGCACCGGCCTGGGCCTGGCGATTGTGGAACGTCTGGGCAAGCTGCTGGGCCATGAAATCGGCCTGCACTCCACGCTCGGCAAGGGCAGCGTGTTCTGGGTGAAAGTGCCGCTGGGCAATGTGCAGGCCCTGCAGCCCACGGTGCAGCCCAGCGCCCCGACCCGCCAGGACGATGCACCCCTGCAAGGTGGCCTGGCCTGGTATGTGGACGATGACCCGCAGACCTGCGCCGCCACGCGCGCGCTGCTGGAGCGCTGGGGCTGCGCCGTGCCCTATGCCGGCGGCCCCCACGATGCACTGGCCCGCGCCAACCCGGAGAACGTGCCGCAGCTGGTGCTGCTGGATGTGCACCTGGGCAATGCCTTGTACGGCCCGGCCCTGTACCCGCAGCTGTGCGAGAAGTGGGGCCAGACACCGCCCGTGATTCTGGTCACGGCCGAGCGCGACGCATCCCTGCGCCGCCAGGCTGCCGAGCGCGGCTGGGGCTTTCTGGCCAAGCCCGTGCGCCCACCGGCGCTGCGTGCGCTGATGAGCCAGACTCTGCTGCGCATTCGTGAAGGTTAACCACCTGATTCTTATAGAAAAAGTAGCAGTCACCGCTTGATTGCAAAGGATTTCAGATAGTTTTCTATTTGAAACCTTTGTTTTACAAGCGCTGGCAGCTATATTTTTTATGCAGCATCGCTACAGACGCTGTTACACAAAGACTTACAACCAGAACACTTTGCGCTTGCCCACCCGGTACTGCACTTCTACAGTGTCTGGCGTTCCCCCTGCCACTGCTTTCATGCCTTCCGCCCGCAACCACACGCTGGACCACATCAAGGCCATTGCCTGCCTGACCATTGTTTGCCACCACCTGGCCTTTTACGGCCCGATGACCGATGTGCTGCGCCCCGTGCTGCCAGCCGTGCTGCAATGGCTGGATGTGTATGGCCGCATGGCGGTGCAGGTGTTTCTGGTGCTGGGCGGCTATCTGGCCGCTGCAGCACTCGCCCCCCAGGGGCAAGGCAGCGATACGCCGCCGCACACGCTCTGGGGCAAGCGCTTTGTACGCCTGTGCCTGCCATACTGCGCCGCGCTGCTGGTGGCCATCGTCGTCAATGAAAGCGTGCGCTATGCCGGGTTTGACCATGACTCGGTATCTGCCACGCCCACCTGGAGCAGCGTGCTCGCGCATTTACTGCTGGTGCAAAGCATTGGCGGCTGGGAGGCGCTGTCGGCCGGCGTCTGGTACGTGGCCATCGACTTTCAGCTCTACGCCCTGTGCGTGCTGTGGTTCTGGCTCAGCAGCCGCGCCACTGCCTGGCCGTGGCTGGGCAAGGTGGGCGTACTGGTGCTGGCGACGCTGTCGCTGTGGCACTGGAATCTGGACAGCAGCTGGGACAACTGGGCGTTGTACTTTGTGGGGGCCTACGGCATGGGCATGATGGCCTGGTGGGCCGCACACAGCCCACAGCACCGCCAGCGCTGGCTGTGGGTGCTGGCCATTGCCGTGCTGGGCGCTGTGGCCCTGCAGATGGCATGGCGCGATCGCATTGCGCTGGCAACCATCTCCGCACTAATGCTGGCCCTGGGTGGGCAAATCCGCTGGCCTGCGGCCCTGCGTGACATGCAGCTCGCACCGCTGGCCTGGATCGGTCAGCGCTCCTACTCCATCTTTCTGATTCACTTTCCCGTGAGCCTGCTCGTCAACGCCTGCGTGCACCTGCTGTGGCCTGACAGCGTGGCCATGAACGCACTGGGTGTGCTGCTGGCCATTGGCCTGTCCATCGCCGCAGGCGCGGTGCTGTACGCCTTTACGGAGCGCCCACGTGCCAGCTGGAAGCGCCTGCACCTGTGGCAGCTGACAGCACTCTCCGCAGGCATGGCAGCCCTGGCAGCCAGCACCTATGCCAGCTCATAGTTTCATAGCTGCTACGGCTTGCAGCATGCGCCTTGGAGGCCAATTTGACTGAGATTTTTACAAGGTATCTGAACTCACGCTGGCAGCGTCGCTGTCGTTTTCCAGGCTCTTGACCAGCACGGCCGCCTGCGTGCGTGAATAGCATTCGAGCTTTTTCAAAATCGCGGTGACATGCACTTTCACCGTGTTCTCTGCCAGCCCCAGCTCGTGTGCAATCTGCTTGTTCAGCAGGCCATCGGCCAGGCACAGCAGCACGCGGAACTGCTGTGGCGTGAGCTGTGCCAGCCTTGCTGCCAGCTCGGCATCAGCCTCGGAACGCTCTGCCGCCATGGGCGGGAACCAGCTGTCCCCTGCCAGCACCGCCTCAATCGCCTGGGCGATGTCTTCTGCCGAGGCCGACTTCGGAATAAAGCCCGCCGCACCGAACTGCTGGGCACGACGAATCACGCGCGGATGGTCGTTGGAGGAAATGATGACCACCGGAATGTCCGGATACTCGCCACGCACATGCAGCAGCGTAGAAAAGCCCCGCGCGCCGGGCATGGTCAGGTCCAGCAGCACCAGCTCCACCTCGGGGTGATCCTGCAGCATGCTGCTCACGGTGGCAGCACTGGCGGCTTCCAGCGTCTGGTACTGCGCAAAACGCGCATGCAAAACGTGGAGCACCGCAGCGCGGAACAAGGGGTGGTCGTCAGCGACGAGCAGGGTGGGCGAGGACATGGAGGCGAAGTCTGCCACGCATGCCTGTGCTGCGCTTTGCGTGCAAGAAAAGGCTTGCAATAAAAATGCCCTGCAGCCAGTTGCTGAAGGGCACTTTTCTCAGTGAATGTTTTCGCAGCCCACCGCGGCTGCATCCATCGGCGAATTACTGCTTGGCAACAGCAAAGTCAGCAGCACGTACTTCTTGGATGAACTTGATCAGGGCATTTACAGCATTCAGCATGACAGTCTTTCATTTGCGAGATGCCTGCACATTTGCTGGTGAGGATGCATCTCAACTGCCTCACAGCTACGGGATAACCTCTAAGTGCTAACCCGTAGACGTAAGTATAAACCACAACCCATTTTTATGTGTTGGGCGCCCGTTGCTACCGCGCGACGGATGTGCCGCTTCATCCTTTTCAGCGCTTCTCTGCACAGCCACCTGCCGTGCGCTGCCAGTGCCTGACAGCCTTTCTTTCACGCATTGCGTGCGGCATGCACAGCCCTCTCTCTACAGCGAAAGTCTCGGTAGCTGCAGCTCGTTTCGACCACAGCCAGCGCGCAGTTTTTCGCCTGCAAATCCGCTTTTTTTCCGGGTTCTGCGATGTCTCGCATCGCAATTTTCAAAGCCGTATTAGGGTTTTCGATTGTAAGTTCTAGAACAGATATTCAACTAATATCAGCCCCGTACCACGTTCCCCATGACTTGCTTTGCGACAAATCAAGCATTGGTTTTCCGTCTTGATCGCAGGCAAATCTGTCCGCGAAAGCACATATCTGAAAGACCCATATGGCAACCCTGACCGAAGAAAACACAAGCAAACGCATCAAAACCAAGAACTGGGACATTCACTACCACGAGGCAGGTAGCGGTCAGCCACTGATCCTGGTGCACGGCGGTGGCCCTGGCGCTTCGGGCTGGAGCAACTTCCACCCCAACATTCCTTACCTGGCAGAGCGCTTCCACGTGTTTGCCATCGACCTGCCAGGCTGGGGCAAGTCGCAATCCGTCACTTACGACAAGCGTGACAACAGCGGCGTACTGGCCGAGTTCATCGAAACACTGGGCCTGGGCAAGGTAGCCATCGTGGGCAACTCCATGGGCGGCTCTTCCTGCATCCGTCTGGCCTATGAGCGCCCTGACCTGGTGACCCACCTCATCACGCTGGGTTCTTCCGCCGGCATTCCCAGCATCTTCGACCCCATGGGCCTGAGCGAAGGCGTGAAGGCGCTGGAAGCTGCGTACTTCGAGCCCGGTCCTGACTCCATGCGCAAGTTCATCGCTGCCATGGCTTTTGACACACGCCACGTTACCGACGAGTTCGTGAATGAGCGCGTGAGCATCCTGCTGTCTCGCCCCGATCACATCGAAGGCTGGAAGAGCGGCCACGGCAAGCCCATGGTGCCAATCGACCAGACACGTCTGTCGCAGATCAAGGCACCTACGCTGCTGATCCACGGCCGTGACGACCGCACCGTGCCATTCACCGCAGGTCTGCATCTGGTGCGTCAGATCCCCGACGCCCGTCTGCTGCTGGTGACACGCTGCGGCCACTGGGTACAGCTGGAACACACCGATGAGTTCAACCGCTCGGTGGCCTCGTTCATCCAGGGCCACTAAGCACCAGGCCCCGAACCTGCAGCCCGGCCGCGAAAGCATGGAGACATCCGGGCTGCATGCAATTTGGTTGAAGTCCTGCGCTAGCGCGCCATACAAAGAAATCCAATGATTACGTCGCTTGCATATTTCGGTGCCACCTCTCCCGCCTACAAGGAATGGGAAACATTTGGCCCCACCATCCTGGGCTGCGAACTGACAACGCCCGGCAAAGACGGTGCAGTGCGTCTGCGCTTTGATGAACTGTCCTACCGCATGGCCATTCACCCAGGTGAGAAAGACGGTGTGGCCTATTTCGGCTGGTCTACGCTGGGCGAAGAAAGTGTTCAGCCCATTCTGGAACGCCTGACGGCTTACGGCATTCGCTTCAAGAAGGCATCGGCCGAAGAGGCAGCCGAGCGTGATGTCTGTGGCTACTACTGGTTTGTAGACCCTGTCGGCATTCGCCATGAACTGTCCTGGGGCCATATGCGCCCTCGCACCCCCTTCCACCCCGGCCGCGCCCTGTCAGGTTTCCGCACGGGTGATCAAGGTCTGGGTCATGTGGTGGTGGCCGTGCCAGAGCTGGAAAAAGCCGATCGTTTCTACCGCGATGTGATGGGCTTCAACCTGTCCGACACCGTCATCGATGGTCCGATCCACGCCTTCTTCTATCACGTCAATGGTCGCCATCACTCGCTGGCCATTGCCCGTTCCCCCAACCAGCGCGCCGCTTTCCTGCACCTGATGGTGGAAGTAGAAACGCTGGAAGACGTAGGCCGTGCAATGGATCTGTGCGATATCCACCAGGTGCCCATGACACGTACCCTGGGTTGCCACACCAACGACCAGATGACCTCTTTCTACATGCAGACGCCCTCCAACTTCCGCATGGAGTACGGCTGGGGCGGACTGGAAGTGCACGACCTGTGGGAGCCACGTTTCTACGACCGCACCAGCTCCTGGGGACACAAGCACCAGCACAAGGAACTGTCTCCGTTTCTGGACATCGAGCCAGCGGCCCAGCCCACCACCACCGCGTAATCACTACTTAAAGGATTTTGAAGATGCATCCCGTTGTTCAAGGCCTGCAGCAATTGGCAGACCAGGTCGCTCAGGAAGTCGACGCCAGCGAAGCCCGTGGCTATATCACTGACAAAGCCGCGCAGCTGCTGCGTGAGGCTGGTGTAGTCCGCATGCTCCAGCCCAAAGATTTTGGTGGCGACGAAGCCCACCCCCGTGAGTTCTACGAAGTGCTGATGGAGCTGACCGCTCGCGCACCTTCGATCGGCTGGGTCAGCGGTGTGGTCGGCGTCCACCCCTTTGAATTTGCACAGGCTGATCGCCGCGTGCAGGAAGAAGTCTGGTCGAAAGACAAGGACACCTGGATTGCCTCTCCCTACGCTTTCATTGGCCGTGCCAAGCGCGTGGAAGGCGGCTTTATTCTGAATGGTCAATGGCCCTTCTCTTCGGGCACTGACCACTGCGACTGGGTGGTGCTGGGCGGCCGTGCCGAAGTGGAAGGCGGCGCCGAAAACGAATTCGTGGAAATGCGCCACTTCATCCTGCCCCGCAAGGACTACCAGATCCTGCAGGATTCCTGGCAAGTCATGGGCCTGTGCGGCACAGGCAGCAAGGATGTGGTCGTGAAGGACGCCTTTGTCCCTGAATACCGCACGCTGACCGTCAGCGGCCTGAACGCACGCGAGTACGCCAGCAAGAACCGTCCAGGCAGCGCCCTGTACCAGGTGCCCTTCGACCTGCTGTTCCCTGGCGCCATTGCCGCAGCCACCATCGGGATTGCAGACGGCGTCGTGCGTCAGTTCTCTGATTATTCGCGCGACCGTGTCTCCCGCATGGGCATCAAGGCCACGCAGAACCCCTATCACATGTCTGCACTGGGCGCCGCCATTGCCGACATCGATGCGGCCAAGCTGCAGGTGCTGACCGATATCACCCAAGCCTACGAAGTGGCACAGCGTGGCGAACGCGTGACCGATGCCATGCAGGCCCGTGCCCGTGTGCACCAGGTGCGTGCCGTCCATCGCGCCGCCAATGCAGCAGCCAGTGTGTTCAAGAGCGCAGGTGGCAACGCCAACCGCCTCTCCAACCCCATCCAGCGACAGTGGCGTGACCTGTCGGTCGCCATGGGCCACGCATGCAACGTGGAAGATCCTGTGTACGCAGCGTTCGCAGGTTCTCTGTACGGCATCCCCAAACCAGCCGGCGTGATTATTTAAGTTCACACCGCCATCTCCACGCAGGGCGTGGCGCACACCACCCCTGCGCGGATGCATTTGCTTGCCTAGAGTCCTCTGAACATGGAAAACATTCAAAGCCATATCGACAGCGATCAGTTTCGTGCGGTGCTTGGCAACTACCCCACCGGTGTGGCTGTCGTCACAGGCCTCGATGCAGCTGGTGAACCACTGGGGATGGTCGTTGGAACCTTTACCTCGGTTTCGCTCAATCCTCCGCTGGTCGCTTTTCTTCCCATGAAGACCTCGCGCACATTCAACATGCTGCGCGAGGCATCGGATCGTTTCTGCATCAACATCCTGGCGGCAGACCAGGAAAACATTTGCCGCAGTCTGGCAGCCCCGGGGGAGCGCAAGTTTGATGCCGTGAAATGGCACCCCAGCCCGCTGGGCAACCCCATCATTGATGGTGTCGTGGCCTGGATTGACTGCACCTATGCCAACGTTGTGGATGGTGGCGATCACTTCATCGTGCTGGGCGCGGTGGAGCATCTGGACCTGCAACGTGACGCCCTGCCTTTGCTGTTCTTCCAGCGCGGATATGGACGTTTTTCTACTGGCCCCCTGATGCTGGGCAATGATCGCGACGTGCTCCAGGCGGTGCGCCTTGCAGAGCAGGCACGTGAAGAAATTGAAGCCTTGGCGCAGGAGCTGGAAGTGGGCTGCAGCATCGTGGCAGCAGCCGGTTCAGATTCCATTTATGTGGCAGTGGCAGACCACTCAGCAGCACAGCGCGGCAATAACCGCCTGGGTGTGCGGGCGCCATTGATTCCTCCACTGGGGGCCTTGTTCATCGACAGCAGCAATGCCATTTCTGAGTCGGCTTGGCTGTCTCGTCTGGGCAAGTGCAGCCCTGAAACCCGTGAGCGTGCGCAAGAGCAGCTGCAGCGCGTGCGCCAGCGTGGCTGGTCCATCTCTTTGATGGGGGCACCCGCGCATGAACTGGAAAACGCACTGGAACTGTACTCCTGCCCACATCGCACACCGGAGCAAGAACGCCGCTTTCTGGCCACGGTGGCGAACATGTTCGAGATGCATGAGCCAGAGCACATTGAGCACACACAAACCTACGATGTGCTGCACCTGACTGTGCCGATCAAGCATGCCAATGGCGAAACGCTGCTGGCACTACGCCTGAGCGAGCTGCCACCCGCGATGTCTGGCGAACAGGTGTACGCCTATTTGCAGAAGCTGCAAAACATTGCAGCACGCGTGGAAGCCAGGATTTCTGGTCTTTCGGAATGATCCACAGCGCTTTCGCAGTCTCAAGGCCTGCAGTGCAGCGCCAAGGTATGGAGTGATGGCATGGATATTTGTCAACTACGTAGCTTTGTAGCTGTTGCAGAGGCCGGCAGCTACATCAAAGCCGCAGATCTGCTCAACACGCCACAGCCCACATTGAGCCGTCAGGTGCGCACTCTGGAAGTTGAGCTGCGTGCCTGTCTGTTCCACAGACATGGCCGCGGCGTGCGCCTGACAGACAAGGGCTCCAACTTTCTGGAATATGCACGCTCTGTGTTGCACACGGTAGACGCAGCAATTCTCTCCGTCAGAGACAGCGAGTCTGTGTTTACGGGACAGCTGGTCATCGGTCTGACGCCCAGCATTGGCCGGATTCTGATTCCCAGTCTGATGCCGCTGCTCAAGAGCCAGTTTCCTCTGGCATCCATCCGGCTGACCGAGGGGCTTTCCGGTGCTCTGTATGAAAAGGTCTTGCTGGGCCAGCTCGACTTTGCGCTGGTACTCAGCCCCGCCAGTTCTCCGCACCTGTCGATAGAGCCCCTGGCAACTGAACAGCTCTACCTGATTGGCCCGCCAACCGAAAATTCCAGCGATGACATTCTTTTAAAAGATGCCGTCAATCTGCCATTAATTCTCCCCCACAGTAATCAATGGACACGACCAGCCATTGAAACTGCTGCAGCCAAGCTGGGGTTGAATCTGCGCATTGAACTGGAAATTGACTCTACCGCTTCCACTACCGAAATTGTTTCCAGCGGTGGCGGTTATTCCATCATGCCAGGCAGCCTGCAGCAATTGAAATCCTACCCAGCGCTTTCATGGCGAAAAATCGTGAATCCTTCGTTAGAGGCCACGATCAGCATGATTTCCTCCACACGCCAGCCAC
>JAEZZU010000167.1 GCA_023418355.1 Pseudomonadota bacterium
GCCATCCGGAAACTCCTTGCCCTCGGTCACCAGTGCACCTGCACCCACCAAGCAGTTTTTGCCAATTTTGGCCCCGTTCAGCACAATCGCACCGATGCCGATCAGGCTCTCGTCCCCAATCGTGCACCCATGCAGCATGACCTGATGGCCCACGGTGACATGGCGGCCAATCGTCAGTGGCATGCCTTCGTCAGCATGCAGCACGCTGGCATCCTGCACATTCGTGCCTTCGCCAATGGTAATGTGGGCGGTATCTCCACGCACCACGGTGCCAAACCACACGCTGGCATCCGCGCCCAGCGCAACATCGCCCATCACCTGCGCGCTGTCTGCAATCCATGCGCTTTCGGCAATCTGTGGGGCCACGCCATCCAGTTCATACACCGCCATCTTGTCTCCTCTTTTTTGTGCCTACGGGAAAATACAATTGTAGGTATGGAGCTCCGACAACGCGCACTCGAGGTTTTGCGCCTCTGCGATGCTGCTGAAAAGGCAGCACAGGTCATGCACATGCATGCACAGTCTCAGGAATGGGACATCGCCAAGCAATCCCCCACCCTTCCCCCTGATGCCCACTTACCGGGCCACCCCGCACGCCCCGAGCTGCGCCACCACACCGCAGTGGCACGCCGCTCGCCCGCGACGCTGGAGGGGCGCATCATCCTGATGCATGCCATTGCGCACATCGAGTTCAATGCCATCAATCTGGCGCTCGACGCCATCTGGCGCTTTGATGACATGCCGCGCCAGTACTACCTGGACTGGCTGCGCGTGGCGGGCGAAGAAGGCAAGCACTTTCTGCTCATCTGCGACTGGCTGCAGCAGCAAGGGCATGACTATGGCGACTTTCCCGCCCACCAGGGGCTGTGGACCATGTGCGAAAAGACGGCAGGCGACATCACCGCCCGCATGGCCCTGGTGCCACGTACCATGGAAGCACGCGGACTGGATGCCACGCCGCAGATCCAGGCCAAGCTGCGCCAGGTTGGCACACCCGATGCGCTGGCAGCCGTGGCCGTACTGGACGTGATCCTGAAAGAAGAGGTCGGCCACGTTGCCATTGGCAATCACTGGTATCGTTTCTTATGTGAGCGTCATGGTCTGGATCCCCAGCCCTACTACACTGCGCTGGCGCAGAAATACGAAGCGCCACGGCCACGCCCACCTTTTAATACAGAGGCCCGTCAAGCCGCTGGATTCACGGACGAAGAAATCGCCTGGCTCGAACAGCATTGACACCCCGATACCCCGACGTCCCCACCATGCCCGCTACTGTCCCCACCTCGTCTCCTGCTGCACCGGTCGCTGCGGCCTCCAAAGGCACGTCCATGATCGCGCGTCAGGCCATTGTGAATGCCGAAAAAGCGGTCATTGGCTACGAGCTGTTCAATCGTTCCCGTGCGCCCTCTGAACACACCGCAGCCACCGATGTGCTGCTGCTGTTCACGGCCCTGTCGCACGCGGGGCGTGAAGACCTGGTGGGCACCAAGCTGCTGTTCGTCAACAGCACGCACGAAAGCCTGGCAGGTGGCCACCTGGAATTGCTCAGCCCCGAAAAAGTGGTGCTGGAAGTGGAGCCTCTGGGCCACGTGGCAGCATCGGAAGCCGTGGCACGCCTGCCCATTTTGCGTTCGCTGCGCGAGCGCGGCTTCAAGCTCTCGTTCAACCACACGGTGCTGGAGTCTGCCTACTCCACCTGGCTGCCGCTGGCTGACTACATCAAGCTGGACCTGAACCTGCTGCGCCCCGAACAGCTGGCCGTGCTCACCAGCTATGCCATCCGCCACAGCAAGGCGCAGCTGGTAGCCACCAAGATTGAAACGGAAGAGCAGTTCAATCTGGCACGCAGCCTGGGGGCGACCATGTTCCAGGGATACTGGTTCTCGCGCCCGGCCGTCGTCGAAGCCAAGCTGCTGGCACCCAACCAGCTCAGCATCATTCAGCTGATCAACCAGCTGCGCCAGCAGGCCAGCACCCAGGATATTGAAGACACCCTCAAGAAAGATGCAGGGCTGGCCTTCAACCTGATGCGCCTGATCAATTCCGCAGGCTTTGGCGGCTCCCGCCCCATTACGTCCGTGCGCCAGGCCATCATGATCATGGGGCTGAAAAAGCTATTCCGCTGGGCTGCCCTGCTGTTGACGGCCTCACAGTTCGGCACATCGAGCCCCACCGTTGGTCACACTGCAGTCATCCGCGCGCGCCTCATGGAACTGCTGGCACTGGAATTCATGAGCGAAGACGATGCCGAGCAGGCGTTCCTGGTCGGCGTTTTCTCCATGCTCGATGCCATGCTCCACATGCCTTTGCCTGATGCCCTGCAGCTCATCCGTCTGCCAGATACGGTGCGCGATGCACTGCTGCACCGCCAGGGCATGTTTGGCGAGCTGCTGCGCCTGGCCGAGGCCTGCGAGAGCGGCGATGACGTGGAGTTTGACCATGCTGCCTCTAGCCTCAACCTCACCAGCCAGCAGATCAACTGGGCCCACTTGCAGGCTCTGGTGTGGTGCGACCAGATCACACAGTAAGCACAGAAGCTCCACCCCATGCAAGCAGCGCACATTTGCTTACACAAGGCACATGGAGCTACATTTGCTGGTTAAGTTGCTTTTTTCGCGATAACTTCCATGAACGCTGTGACCATGTCCTCTGCTTCCGCTGCTGCTCTGCCCGAAGGTATTACCGATGATTCGGTGGCCATGATCGGGCGTCAGGCCATTCTGAACGAGCGTCGCGAGGTCTTTGGCTACGAGCTGTTTGACCGCACCACAGCAGCTGAAGCCCACACCGCTGCCAGCGATGCCGCCATGCTGTTCAACGCCCTGTCCTATACGGGCACGGAGATGCTGGTGGGCCGCAAGCTGGTGTTCATCAACTGCACCCACGAAAGTCTGGCCGGCGGTCACCTGGAGCTGGTGCACCCCGACAAGGTGGTGCTGGAGGTCCCCACGCTCAAGGAGGGTGCCAGCGCACAGGAAATCGCTGCCGTCATTCCAGTGCTGGAAAACCTGCGCCAGCGCGGCTTTCGCCTGGCCTTCAATGAGCGCATGCTGCGCAGCAGCTATGCCAGCTGGCTGCCCCTGGCCAGCTTCATCAAGCTGGACATGCTGCAGTTCCCGCTGGAAAACGCAGCAGCACTGGTGCGCTTTATCCGCACCCACACCAGCGCACAGATCGTGGCTGAAAAAGTGGAAACACAGCAGCAGTACGAGCACATGCTGGCACTGGGTGTGCCCCTGTTCCAGGGCTTCTGGTTTGCCAAGCCAGATGTGGTGCAAGCCAAGACCATGCGCCCCTCGCAGGCCATCATCCTGCAGCTGCTGAACCTGATCCGCCATCAGAGCAGCTCGGCTGACATTGAAGATCTGCTCAAGAAAGACCCCACCCTGTCTTTCAATCTGCTGCGCTTCATCAATTCGTCCGGCTTTGGCCTGTCGTGCGAGATCACGTCGTTCCGCCACGCGGTGATGATTCTGGGCATGAAAAAGCTGTTCCGCTGGGCGGCGCTGCTGCTGACCACCTCGCGCAACGGCGGCAACACACCGGCCGCGGGTCATATTGCCGTGGTGCGTGGCCGCCTGATGGAGCTGCTGGCCACCGACATGCTGTCGGCCGAAGAAGCCGACAACGCCTTTGTGGTGGGCGTGTTCTCCATGCTGGACACCATGCTGGGCATGCCCATGGAGCAGGCGCTCAGCGCTGTGGCACTGCCCCAGCCCGTGGTCGATGCCCTGCTGCATCGCACCGGGGTCTATGCGCCCTTCCTGGAGCTGGCACTGGCCTGCGAAAGCGGCAATGACGAGGCTTTTGCCAAGCATGTGGAGAGCCTGCATCTGTCCAACCATCAGGTCAACTGGGCACACCTGCAGGCCCTGGCATGGGCAGATACGCTGACCGAGATGGACATTTGAGCCTGCCACCGCTTTCGCTGCACATATAAAAAAAGCGCCACCTTCGGGTGGCGCTTTGCATGGCAGGGTCACCTGCTGGATTAGTTGGCCTGCAGATTGGCGGCCTTCACGATGCGTGCGTTATTGGCCGACTCCTGGGCAATCTGCTTGGCAAAGGACTGCGCATCACCACCTGTGGGCACATTGTCCGAAGCCTTGAGCTTGGCCTGGATGTCAGGCTCTGCCAGCGCCTTGTTCAGCTCCTTGTTCAGGCGCTGCACGATGTCCTGCGGCGTCTTGCCCGGCGCAAAAATACCGAACAGCGAAGTCGTATTGGCGGCAGGGAAGCCCAGCTCAGCCAGTGTAGGCACCTTGGGCATGCTTTCCAGACGCTGAGGCGCGCCCACAGCCAGCGGATGCAGCTTGCCCGCCTTGATGTGCTGCATCACGGTAGGACCGGCATTGGTAGACAGCACTTCGTACTGCGCACCCAGCGCGTCGTTCAGCTGCTGTCCGCCCCCCTTGTAGGGGATGTGGGTGATGTCGACCTTGCCTTCGTGCTTGATCTGCTCCAGCACGATATGGCCCAGCGATGCCAGACCTGCAGTTGCCCAGCGGATCACGCCAGGGTTGGCCTTGGACTCAGCCAGCAGCTCCTTGAAGCTGGCTGAGCGGTTGGCCGTTGTTCCCAGAATCAGCACGGGCGAATACATCACGCTCACCACGGGGGTGATGTCCTTGGCGGGGTCAAACGGTGTGCCATTCAGATGCGGCGTCAAGGCCAGAGGGCTGATGGCCGAAAAGCCAATGGTGTAACCATCAGGCGCTGCCTTGGCCACCGCGTCCATGCCAATCACGCCACCTGCACCTGCCTTGTTTTCCACCACAACCGGCGTGTTCAGCTGCGTGCTCAGCTTCTCTCCCAGCGCGCGAGCAACCACGTCGCTCACACCACCACCGGGATAGGCCACAATGACGTGAATGGGCTTGTTCGGCCACTGTGCAGCGTCTGCCCAAGAAACAGCAGGCATTACCGCTGCACACAGTGCGGCGGTGAGCACACCTCGGCGCAAGGCGTTCATGATCGTTACTCCGGATTGACAAATAAATGCAATTGTCATCCAAAATCAAAATCACTAAACCGACATCAGCTTTTCTTATGTGCAATGCACATCATCCCCGCGGATGATGCTTGGCATGCAGCTGCTGCAGCCGCTCCCGGGCCACATGGGTATAGATGGTGGTCGTAGAAATGTCCGCATGCCCGAGCAGCATCTGCACCACGCGCAGGTCTGCGCCATGGTTGAGCAGGTGCGTGGCAAAAGCGTGGCGCAGCGTGTGGGGTGACAGCGGCGCCGTAATGCCTGCCAGCGCTGCGTATTTCTTCACCAGTATCCAGAACATCACCCGCGTCATGCCGCTGCCACGCTGGGTAACGAACAGATCGTGGCTGACCTGCCCCCCCAGAATCACGGCGCGCGCCTCCTGCACATAGCGCTGCAACCAGCGCTGCGCTTCTTCACCAAATGGCACCAGGCGTTCCTTGCGTCCCTTGCCCTCGGTGCGCAGTACGCCAGCCTGCATGTCCACCTGATGCACCTGCAGCCCCACCAGCTCGCTCACGCGCAGGCCGCTGGCATACATCAGCTCCAGCATGGCCCGGTCACGCAAACCCAGCGGGGTACCGTCATCGGGCGCCTGCAGCAAATCTTCCACCTGCTGCTGCGTCAGCGTATGGGGCACGCGCAAAGGCCGCTTGGCAGCCAGCAGACGCACGGTGGGGTCGGCCTGCACACGCTGCTCGCGCAGCGCCCAGTGGTAGAAGCGCCGCAGCACGCTCAGGCTGCGGTTGCTGGACACGGCCTTGACGCCCAGTGCATGCCGCGCCTGCAGAAAATCCTGCAAGTCATGCTCCTGCACCTGCAGCAGCGAACAGGCACTTTCCGACTGCGCCAGATGCTGGGCACAGGCCGTCATGTCCCGGCGGTAGGCCTGCAAGGTGTTGGACGACAGCCCATCCTCCAGAAACAAGGCCTCGATAAAGTCATCAATCGCCAGCACACTGGCCTGCAACGCAGCATCACTCATGCCGTGATTGTGAACACAAAAAAGGCGCTGCACCTTCTGATGCCGCGCCCCGGTTACACCGCCGTGACAGGTCGCTTACTCGAGCGTCAGTTTCTGGTCCTGCACCACCTTGCGATAGACCTCGTACTCGTTCTTGATCTGCTGTGCGAACTCCTGAGGGGTGTTGCCTACGACCAGCGAGCCCGTGTCCTCAATGCGCTGGCGCACGGCGGGGTCCTGCAGCACTTTCTTGACGGCCACATTGATTTTTTCGACCACCTCAGGCTGCATGCCCTTGGGGCCCAGAATGCCGTAGAAGGCCATGCGGTTCACAGGCTCCAGTCCCACTTCCTTGAAGGTGGGGACATCTGGCAGCACCGCCAGACGCTCCGGCGCAGCCACGGCAATCGGCAGCAGGCGCTGGTCCTTGATGAAGGGCAGTGCCGAGGGCAGGTTGTCCAGAATCATGGGCACCTGGCCAGAGACCGTGTCGCTGAGGGCCGGGCCTGCACCACGGTAGGGGATGTGGGTGATGAAGGTGCCGGTCAGGTTCTTGTACAGCTCCATCAGCATGTGCTGGATGCCGCCCGTGCCGGAAGACGCGTAGGAAAACTCGCCCTTGGAGTTCTTGACCTTGTCTTCAAAGCTCTTGTAGTCGGTCGGGCCAAACTTGGGATTCACCGCCAGCACATTGGGCGTGGCTGCAATATTGATGATGGGCGTGAAGTCCGTGAGGGTGTTGTAAGGAATCTTGGGATTGATGGCCGGGTTGGTGGCCGTGGTCGACACCGTAGCAATGCCCAGCGAATACCCATCAGGCGCAGCACGTGAGGTTTCCTGCGCGCCAATCACGCCACCGCCGCCGCCCTTGTTTTCCACGATCACGGGCTGACCCAGCTCGCGGCTCAGAGGATCGGCAATCACGCGCGCAATGATGTCTGTGGTGCCGCCAGGCGCAAAGGGTACAAGCAGTTTGATGGGCTTGGAAGGATAGGCCTGCTGCGCCATGGACGCAGAGCCCAGCAGTGCAAAAGCCAGTCCCAGACAGGTACGACGTTTCATAGTAGTAAGCCTCCTCAAGTTTTGTAAGTTTGCGTATAGGATGGACAGACTCTAGTGGAGCGAACCGACGAGCGGTGGTTTTTTTGGGCTGTTTTTCCTCCGTGAATTCCCTAGTCTCTGCATCCCCCACACAAGCCTTGCACAGGCCCGGCGAGCGTCTGGACAGGAGTAAGCTTCGCCCCCGTGAACTACGCCCAGCTGCTTTTCCCTGACTTTGCCCTGATCTTGCTGGGCTATCTGCTCTGCCGCTTCAGCCCCCTCAACCGCCCCATCTGGCACAGCGTGGAAGCGCTGGTGTACTACCTGCTGTTTCCGGTGCTGCTGTTTCACTCCATCGTGAAAAGCCCGCTGCAGTGGGACGCCACGGCCAGCCTGATTGCCGCAGGCGTCACCCTGGGTCTGGCAGGCATTGCGCTGGCCTACAGCCTGCCGTGGTGGCCAGGGCTGCGCCCCAGCGTCAGCGCACGCGACCATGCCTGTGCGGCGCAGGTGGCGTTTCGCTTCAACTCCTTCATCGGGCTGGCGCTGGCTGACCGGCTGGCGGGCTCACAGGGGCTGTTTTTCATCTCGGTGCTGATTGGCTTTTGCGTGCCCATGTTCAACATCGCCGCTGTCTGGCCCATGGCGCGCGAGAGCAAACAGAACTTCTGGGGGCAGCTGGTGCGCAACCCGCTGGTGGTGGCCACGCTGTGCGGTCTGGCGGCGAACCTGCTGGGCTTTCGCATGCCGCAGTGGCTGGAGCCACCCGTGGCGCGCCTGGGTGCGGCCTCGATTGCGCTGGGCCTGATGTCTGCCGGCGCTGGCATGCAGCTGGGCCTGCTCACCCAGACCAAGCGACTGAGCGTGTGCGTGCTGGGCATTCGCCACCTGATTCAGCCACTGGTGGCGCTGGGCTGCATTCACCTGTTTGGCCTGCAGGGTGACCAGGCGCTGGTGCTGCTGCTGTTTTCGGCCCTGCCCACTGCCTCCACCTGCTATGTGCTGGCAGCCCGCATGGGCTACAACGGGCCGTATATCGCAGGGCTGGTCACGCTCTCCACCGTGCTGGGCGTGGTGAGCCTGCCCTATGCGCTGTCGCTGATGCCTTGAATTTGATAGCTGCCAGCGCTTGATTTGATTGAGTTTCAGATAGAAAAGTATCTGAAATCCATAAAGATTAAGCGATAGCAGCTATCTTTTTTAGGAAAGCATAAATCAGCCCGTATTGCGCACCCCGGCGGCAATGCCGTTGATGGAAATGTGAATGCCGTTTTTCAGGCGCTCTTCGGCCTGCCCATCACGCCAGCGGCGCACCAGCTCGACCTGCAGGTGATGCAGCGGGTCGATGTAGGGAAAGCGGTGGCGAATCGAGCGCGCCAGTGCGGGGTTGCTGGCCAGGCGGTCTGTCTCGCCCGTGATGCGGTTCAAGGCATCCACCGTGCGCAGCCACTCGGCTTCGATCAGCGAGAAGATCTTCTTGCGCAGCCGTGTGTCCTGCACCAGCTCGCTGTAGCGTGAGGCCAGCGCCAGATCGCTCTTGGCCAGCACCATGTCCATGTTGGACAGCAGCGTCTTGAAGAACGGCCACTGGCGGTACATCTTCTGCAGCAGCGCCAGCTGGCGTTTCGGGTCTTCGCCGCTGTTCAGGAAAGCTTCCACCGCCGCGCCAAAGCCATACCAGCCCGGCAGCGTCAGGCGGCACTGGCCCCAGCTGAAGCCCCAGGGAATGGCGCGCAGGTCTTCGATGGCCTGCGTGGCCTTGCGCGAGGCGGGGCGCGAGCCGATGTTCAGCTCTGCAATCTCGCGGATCGGCGTGGCGCTGAAGAAATAGTCCGCAAAGCCCGGCGTCTCATAGACCAGCTTGCGGTAGGCCGCCATGCTGGCCTGCGACAGCTGCTCGGCCGCCTGCAGGAAAGCCTTGGTCGCAGGCTTGGTGGGCTGCAGCAGCGTGGCTTCCAGCGTGGCGGCAACCAGCGTTTCGAGATTGCGACGGCCAATTTCGGGGTTGGCGTATTTGGAGGCAATCACCTCGCCCTGCTCCGTCAGGCGAATCTGGCCACGCACCGTGCCCGGTGGCTGCGCCAGGATGGCCTGGTAGCTTGGCCCACCGCCGCGCCCCACGGTGCCACCACGGCCGTGGAACATGCGCAGGCGAATGCCGTATTGCGCACCCAGCGCGTCAAACACCTCGACGAGTGCCAGCTCGGCCTGGTACAGCTCCCAGTTGCTGGTGAAGATGCCGCCGTCCTTGTTGCTGTCGCTGTAGCCGAGCATGATGTCCTGCACACCGCCCGAGCGCTGCAGCACCCCGGCCACGCCGGGAATGGCGTAGTAGCGGCGCATGATGTCGGCCGCCGCGCGCAGATCACCAATGGTCTCGAACAGCGGCACCACGATCAGATCGACCGTGGCCTGGGCGTCATCGAGCGTGCCGTGCATCAGACCCACTTCCTTTTGCAGCAGCAGCACTTCGAGCAGGTCGCTCACCGTCTCTGTGTGGCTGATAATGTAGTGGATGATGGCCTGCGCCCCATGACGCTCGCGCAGCTGGCGCGCGGTTTCAAAAATGGCCATTTCACTGTGCGTGAACTCGCTGTAGCTGGCGCCCACCACACGCAGCGGGCGCGCGTCTTCCAGCAGACGCTGCAGCAACGCGCATTTGGCGGCTTCGTCCAGCTGTGCGTAATTCGGCTCGATACGCGCCGTAGCCAGCAGCTCGGCCAGCACGGCCTCGTGTTTATCCGAACTCTGGCGCAGATCCACGGTGGCCAGATGAAAACCAAACACCTGCACGGCGCGGATCAAGGGGTTCAGGCGCTGCGCGGCCAGCGCATCGCCATGGTGCTGCAGCAGTGAGGCATGGATGGTCTGCAAATCGGCCAGAAACTCCTGCGCACTGGCATAGGCGTTCTGCGGGGCCACCGCATGGCGCGCTGCCTTGCCGCCCGTGAGCTGCTCCAGCGTGGCCGCCAGCCGCGCATACACGCCCGTGAGCGCACGGCGGTAGGGCTCATCCTGGCGGTGCGGATTGGCGTCGGGCGAGGCATTGGCCAGCGCCTGCATGGCAGGTGACACCTGCACCAGGCGCGTGGACATGGACAGCTCTGCGCCCAGGTAATGCACTTCGGTCAGGTAGTGGCGCAGCGCCACTTCGCTCTGGCGGCGCAGGGCCAGCGCCAGGGTCTGCGCCGTCACATTCGGGTTGCCGTCGCGGTCTCCACCAATCCACTGGCCCATGCGCAGGAAGCTGTGCACGGCGCGGCCATCCAGTGCTTCTTCCAATGCGGCATAGAGCTTGGGGACTTCGCGCAGGAAAGTGGATTCGTAATAGCTCAGCGCGTTTTCAATCTCTTCCGCCACGGTGAGCTTGGAGTAGCGCAGCAGGCGCGTCTGCCACAGCTGGGCCACACGGGCACGCAGTTGCGCCTCGTTGGCCGCCAGCTGGCGCGGCGTGAGCGCGTCCTTGGCGCTGTTGAACAGCTGGGCACGCGCCAGGATGTCGTCGCGCTCCACCAGCAGCCGGGCGATGTCGTGCTCGGACTGCAAGATGCTCTGGCGCTGCACCTCCGTGGGGTGGGCGGTGAGCACGGGCGAGACATAGGCGCTGGCCAGCGTCTGCGCGATCTCGTCGGGCGTAATGCCCGCCCAGCGCAGGCGCGAAAGCGCCACCTCGATGCTGCCTTCCTGCGTATTACCCGCGCGCTCATGCACCGCACGGCGGCGGATGTGGTGGCGGTCTTCGGCCAGATTGGCCAGATGCGAGAAATAGGTAAAGGCGCGGATCACACTGACCGTCTGGTCCGTGCTCAGGCCCTTGAGCAGTTTTTTCAGTGCCTTGTCGGCCTCGTGGTCGTGGTCACGGCGGAACGCCACGGACAGCTGGCGCACCTGCTCGATCAGCGCGAACACAGCCTCGCCTTCCTGCTCGCGGATGATGTCGCCCAGAATCCGCCCGAGCAGGCGAATGTCTTCCATCAGCGGCAAATCCTTGTCATTGCGGCGCACAGCACCAGCCCTGGCAGGCATACGCGATGCGGCATCCCCTTTGTTCTTCTGTGTCTTGACTGCGGTCATATTGGCGAATACTCCTGCCGCTTCATGCGGCAACGCAGCATGCTAGCATCACCCATTGATCTCAAGGCTGTGGCCGCTGAACCTCTCATGACCGTTGATACCTCTTCTTCCCCTCTTGTGATTGCCACCCGTGAAAGCCGCCTGGCCCTGTGGCAGGCCGAGCATGTGCAGGCCCTGCTACGCGCACGGGGCCACACCGTGGAGCTGCTGGGCATGACCACCAAGGGCGACCAGATTCTGGACCGCACGCTCTCCAAGGTGGGTGGCAAGGGCCTGTTCGTCAAGGAACTGGAAGTGGCGCTGGAA
>JAEZZU010000176.1 GCA_023418355.1 Pseudomonadota bacterium
CATGGATTGCAATTCGGCCAGCTTGCCGCGGTTGTTGGAAGCGAGAACAATTTTCATGGGTAAAAAATGGCTGCAACGCCCATGCAGCAAGCGCTGGCAGCTCTCTTTATTTCATCAGACAGGCAAGCCGCAGCATCTGCGGCAAAGGTGACAAGTGTGCGCCAAAGTGCAAGCCCGTATGCGCCGCTGCACTGCCAGCGTCGCGCTCAGAGCAGCTTGCGCTCGGCCGAGCGGCGGATGGCTGCATTGATCTCGGCGATATTGCGCTCGATTTCTTCTTCGTCGAGCGGATCATCCAGCGTCTCCAGATCGTGCTCGGACTGGATGGTCGTGGCAAACGGCTCGTGTGCCAGATGCGTGTCCGTATGGCTTTCGCTGGTGCTGGGTTCGTGGTCAGGCACTTCCCACTCCAGGCCAATGGCCGTGACGTTGTCGCTTTTCTCGCCCGCCGTCTGCAGCGCAGCCTCTACCAGCGCGGGGATGGCCTCATGCACGGGTTGCCGGGACAGGCCCTGCAGCAGGAAAGCCTCATCCAGCACACCCCACAGGCCATCCGAGCACAGCAAGACACGGTCGCCACGGCGCAGGTTGTGCGGGCCGCTGATGTCAAAAATCGGCGTGCCCGAAGCGCCCAGGCAAGTAAAGAGCACATTGCGGTTGAGCAGTTTCTTGGCCAGCTGCTTGGGGATGCTGAATGCACCTTCCATCTCGGAATAGGAATGGTCACGCGTGCGCGCCAGCAGCTGCCCCCGGCGCACCCAGTACAGGCGCGAATCACCACAGTGCAGCCAGGTCACGGTGCCGTTCTGCACCACGGCTGCCACCAGCGTGGTGCGTGGTGCATCAGCCATGCGCTTGAATTTGGCATAGCGCTGGATGTGGCGATGCGCAGTCATCACGGCACGGCTTAAAAAATCTGAAGGGTTGGGCAGGGTGAGCTGCGCTTCGCGCTGAAACTGCGCCGCAATGCTCTGCAGCGCCAGCTGTGCGGCCACTTCGCCTTCGGCATGGCCGCCCATGCCATCTGCCAGCAGGAACAATGCTGCCTCGCGGGTGTAGCAATAGCCCATGCGGTCTTCATTGACCGCACGACCGCCGCGGCGGCTGAGCTGGAATACGGAAAACTTCATGAAGCCCTCGCCCGCGCTCCGTCCTGGGCGGCCTGCGCCTTGCTACTGTCACCAATCAGGCTTTCCAGCTGCAGACGCACTTTTTCGGCCACGCTCAGCGGGGTGTAGCTGCGCGGCGGCTCGTTGATCAGCGCCTTGTGAAAGGCAAACACCGACTGCGGGCGCTCCATGGGGTCCAGCGCCATGGCCCACTGCACCAGCTCCAGCAGATTGTCGGAATACACACCGCGCAGCCGGGCCAGCGCCATGGTCAGCCGATCCTTGTCGCGGCGGTTGGGCACATCAGCAGGTGACTGCCCTGTCATGCAGGCAAACATGCAGGCACCAATGGCGTAGATGTCCGTCCAGGGACCAAGGTTGTTGTCGCGCTTGTACATCTCGGGCGCGGCAAAGCCCGGCGTGTACATGGGGCGGATAAAGCTGGCTTCCTTGTTCAGCACTTCGCGTGCAGCGCCAAAGTCGATCAGCACGGCGCGGTCTTCGTCGGTGATGAACACATTGGCGGGCTTGATGTCCAGGTGCAGCATCTTGTGCTGGTGCACGATGCGCAGGCCGCGCAGCACTTCATCAAACAGCGAGCGGATGGTGGACTCACGCAGCACCTTGTGGTGCTTCTTGCCGCGTGCCAAGACGATGTATTCCTGCAGCGATGCGCCACGCAGGAAGTTCATCACCATGTAGACGGTTTCGTTCTCGCGGAAGAAATTGAGCACGCTGACCACCGAGGGGTGGGAAATCTGCGTCAGTGCCCGGCCCTCTTCAAAAAAACTTTTCAGGCCCAGCCGGTACAGCGACACCTTGTCTGCAGCCACCTTGGGAACCAGTTCTCCCGGGGTGCGTGTGGTCAGTGCTGCGGGGAGGTATTCCTTGATCGCGACTTCCTGCCCTTGTGCATCGTGCGCCAGATACACAATGCCAAAGCCTCCGGAAGCGAGCTTGCGCACAATGCGGTAATCACCAATCTGGGTATCCGGTGGCAAGGGTGCGGGCTTGATCCTTGAAGACATTTTGTTCTGGTAAACCTCAGGGTCGAAGCGGAAACTGGATAATCAGCGAATTGCAAGTAACCAAAGAAACGTCCAATGCCAGTTTACAGCATGACCGGATACGCCAGCGTGCAGCACGCACCGGCGTCTACTGAGGACAACGCCTCTGCATCCCATATGCGTTTGGGGCTTGAAATCCGCGCAGTCAACAGCCGTTTTTTGGACCTGACTTTCCGTCTGCCTGATGAACTGCGCAGCCAGGAACCCGCATTGCGCGCCCTGCTGACCAACCGTCTCAAGCGCGGCAAGGTGGAAGTGCGTGCTGCCATTGATGTGGATGCTTCTGCCTCCCTGCCCCAGCCTACTGCCGCCTTGCTGCAGCGCATGCAGTCCCTGCAGGATCTGGTGCAGGCCTGGCTGCCTGACGCCAAGGGCCTGAGCGTGGCTGATGCCCTGCGCTTTTCCGGCAATGGTCACGCCGTGCAGGTGGACTGGCAGGAAGTCGTCCCCGCACTGGCTGAAAAGGCCATCGATGAACTGGTCGATGCCCGCGCCCGCGAAGGCAAGCGCCTGGCCAGCATGCTGCTGGACCGCATTCAGCAACTGCGCGCACTGGCCGAGCAGGCAGGACCTTTGGTGCCCCAACTGGTAGAGCAGCAGCGCCAGCGTTTCCTCGAGCGCTGGCAAGAGGCCATGGGCCTGACCGAAGGCCAGGTTGCACCGGAAGCTGCTCGTGAGCGTGCACTGTCTGAAGCCACGGCCTTTGCCATCCGCATCGACGTTGCCGAAGAAATCACACGCCTGGGCTCGCACCTGGATGAGGTCGAGCGCCTGCTCAAGAAGGGCGGCGAAATCGGCAAGCGCCTGGACTTCCTGATCCAGGAAATGCACCGTGAAGCCAACACCCTGGGCTCCAAGTCCGCCACACTGGAGTTGACACGCATCAGCGTGGACATGAAAGTGCTGATTGAGCAAATGCGCGAGCAAGTCCAAAACATCGAGTAAATCACCGTCACCGCTACAGGGCGCTTCCAAGCGCCCTTTTTGCAAGGTTGCTTCAAGTAGCCAAGTTTTTGTTATGCAACATCCTGGAAACCTATTTGTCGTTGCAGCGCCCAGCGGAGCTGGCAAGTCCAGCCTCGTGAAGGCCCTGCGCTCGTTTGACGCGCGCGTCTACCCTTCCGTCTCGCACACCACGCGTGCGCCTCGCGGTCAGGAAAAGCACGGCCGTGAATACTTCTTCTGCTCGGACGCTGAGTTCGACAGCATGATTGCCAACAATGCCTTTATCGAATGGGCCAACGTGCACGGCAAGCGCTACGGCACGTCCAAGAAAGGCATTCACGACCGTCTGGTCAATGGCGAAGACGTGCTGCTGGAAATTGACTACCAGGGCGCACTGCAGGTGCGCGAAGCCTTCCCTCAGGCAGTGCTGATCTTCATCCTGCCCCCCAGCTGGGAAGAGCTGCGCTCGCGCCTGGAAAACCGCGGCGAAGATGCCCCTGAGGTGATCGAAGTACGCATGAAAAATGCGGAAGTCGAGATGGCCCAGGTGTCAAAATTTGACTTCGTTATAATTAACGAATTGTTCGAGAGCGCGCTTTTTGACCTGAAGGCGATCATCCACGCTCAACGGCTCAAATATGCCTCGCAG
>JAEZZU010000353.1 GCA_023418355.1 Pseudomonadota bacterium
TATATCTGTGCTGACAGCGGGTTCTCAGGAAGATCGGGCCTGTGAGCCATGAACAGCGGTTGTGCCCCGTCTCTATGAACTAGTATGGCCGACGGGGTATTGCCAGCAAAGTCGTGCATTATAGCGACTTTCCAAGTGCGTGCTCGCAACAGTCCTGGAAGACATGCAACAGCCTGTCCCTGCTGGCGCCATTTCTCGGGCGTGCCACTGGCATGCAGTTTGCAGCCACACAGACTGTATGCCAGTGTGCGTGCATGGTGTCTGCGGGGCATACAAATCCTGCCTGAAAAGCAGGTTGACGCATACGCCATCTGCCGGTGGTGCTATCAATTCCTAAAATCTGAGGTCTATGAATCTGCCTGCACACCAACTCAGCATGACGGTGCTGATGACCCCCGACATGGCCAACTTCTCCGGCAATGTGCACGGGGGCGCCATTCTGAAAAAACTGGACGAAGTGGCCTATGCCTGTGCCAGCCGTTACGCAGGGCGCTACTGCGTCACGCTGAGCGTGGACCAGGTCATGTTCCTGCAGCCCATTCATGTGGGCGAGCTGGTGACCTTTCTGGCCAGCGTGAACTACACCGGCACCTCGTCGATGGAAATCGGCATCAAGGTGATTGCGGAAGACATTCGCGGCCAGGTCGTGCGCCATGTGAACAGTTGCTTTTTCACCATGGTGGCGGTGGACGATGACCGCAAGCCCGTGGCCGTGCCCAAGCTGGAGCCCGCCACGGACGAAGAAAAGCGCCGCTGGCAGGCAGCTTTGATCCGCAAGGAAATGCGCAAGGAAGTGGCGCAGCGCTTTGCCCAGACGCGCCAGAGCGCACAGCCCGGCAGCGTGTAAAAAAACCGTCATCGCAGCTTCATCGTTTGGTCATGGTGGCTTTTGAGAATGTGGGTGTCCCATCCACATACTCAGAGAGGAACCACAGATGAAGCTGCAGGACGCACGCATTGACAGCGAAGACCTTCCCACCAATCTCTCGGACAACCCCCATCTGCAGACCGTGGTGGAACGTGCCGTGTCGCGGCGCGGCTTTCTGCGCACCGGCTCGGGCCTGTCGGCAGCCATGTTTCTGGGGCTGGGCGGTGGCCTGACCGCTTGCGCAGCCGCCAACGGCCCGCGCTCCGGCGGCCAGGCGCTGATGGGGTTTGCCGCCATCCCCATGTCTACGGCGGACGATATCCGCATCGCACCGGGCTACACCGCCCGGGTGCTGGCCCCCTGGGGCACGCCTTTGGTGAGTGGTGCCCCAGACTTTCGGGGCGATGGCCGCGAAGACGCCGCCGCACAGGCCCTGCAGGTAGGCGACAACCACGACGGCATGCACTTTTTTGCCCTCGATGGCCGCAATGACGAAGGCCTGCTGGTCGTCAACCACGAATACTCCACCGTCAACGAAAAAACCGGCGAGTATGTCTGGCTGTTCGGCCACCACGGCGCGCAGGCGCGAGCCCAGTGGTCGCCAGCGCATGTGCGCAAGTCCATGAACGCGCATGGGGTCTCCGTCATCCACATTCGTCGCAATGCCAGCGGGCAGTGGGATGTGGTGCCGGGCAGCCAGTTCAACCGCCGCATCACCGCCCAGACGGACATGCAGCTGACCGGTCCCGCTGCAGGTGATGCCTTGCTGCGCACCCAGTCCGACCCCAGTGGCACTCGCGTGCAGGGCACGTTCAACAACTGCGGCAATGGCTTTACGCCCTGGGGCACCTACCTGACCTGCGAAGAAAACTTCAACAACTACTTTGGCACCACGGCCGGGCAGGACCAGCGCACGCCAGCCCAGAAGCGCTACGGCATCTCGGTCAGGGAAAGCCTGTACCAGTGGGAGAAGCACGAGCCGCGCTTTGACTATGTGCAGGAGCCCAACGAATCCCACCGCTTTGGCTGGATTGTGGAAATCGACCCCTTCAACCCGCACTCCACCCCCAAAAAACGCACGGCACTGGGGCGCTTCAAGCATGAGAATGCTGCCTTTACCCTGAGCAAGGATGGCCGTGCCGTGGTCTACATGGGGGACGATCAGGCGCACGACTACATCTATAAATTCGTGTCCGATGGCACCTATGTCGAAGGCGGTGACAACAGCCAGCTGCTGGACAGCGGCAAGCTCTACGTCGCCCGCTTTGATGCAGGCGCGGTGCGTGGCGACTTTGCGGGCACCGGCCGCTGGCTGCTGCTGGACAAGCAGGCCAACTCCCTGCTGCGCACCGACCATCGGCTGCCCAATCAGGCGGCTGTGCTGGTGCATGCGCGCATGGCGGCGGACATCGTGGGTGCAACCAAGATGGACCGCCCCGAGTGGGTCAGCGTGCACCCCGGAACGGGCGAGGTCTACGTCACGCTGACCAACAACAGCGCACGCACCGAGGCAGATGAAGCCAATCCACGCGCCCAAAACCTCTACGGCCAGATCGTGCGCTGGCGTGAGGCGCAGGGCGATGCCGCCGCGCAAAGCTTTGAGTGGGACATTTTTGTGCTGGCAGGCAACCCCGTGGCCCACCCCGACCGCAAGGAATTGCGCTCCGGCTCGGCCAATGTGACGGCGGACAATACCTTCAACAGCCCCGACGGTCTGGCCTTTGACGCCCATGGCCGCCTGTGGATTCAGACCGATGGCAAATACAGCAACCAGGGCGACTTTGCCGGGCAGGGCAACAACCAGATGCTGTGCGCCGACCCTGTGACCAAGGAAATCCGTCGTTTCTTTGTGGGGCCTAAGGAGGCAGAAGTCACAGGCATCACCTGGACGCCGGACTGCCGCACCATGTTCGTCAATATTCAGCATCCGGGTGAGGAAGGCG
>JAEZZU010000298.1 GCA_023418355.1 Pseudomonadota bacterium
ATGGTGTGGGACGCCTCGTCCAGCCACCTGACGCTGTTCATCATGCTGGTGTGCGCCGTGATCTTCATGCCCATCATCCTGGCCTATACCAGCTGGGTGTTCCACATCATGCGTGGCAAGGTGCAGGCCAAGGACATTGAAGCGGGCAAGACCCACGCCTATTAAAAAAGAGAGCTGTCAGCGCTTGATATTTCAAGGATGCAAAGCCTTTGAATAGCGAAATCAAGAAAGCACAGGCGTTGGCAGCTATGGATATTGAAGTTTGAAAGGAAGTTGCAATGTGGTACTTCGCCTGGATTCTGGGCCTGCCATTGGCCGCTGCGTTTGCCGTGCTCAACGCCATGTGGTTTGAGCTGATGGACGATGAGGTCACCCGCAAGAAGTTGCAGGCGCAGTCTGCGAACTGATCGCCAGTTTCTCCATCATGACAAAGGCAGCCCTTGGGCTGCCTTTGTCATTTCTGGTGACGATGCTCGCCTGTCGGTACATGGAAGAAATCAAAAAAGCACCGAAAACAGCCTGACAGCCATCGCCAGCATGAGCGATAGACGCGCATACAGCAGCGGCTGGTTCCAGCAGTCAAAAACTGCACTGCTGGCAGGAAGGGAATGCACCAGAGGGTCCGGAAACAGAATCTGAGACAATTTGTAAAACCTCTTTGCGTGCCCCCCATGTCCGTCCCCGACTTTTTAACCAGCCACGATTACGCCCAGATCTGCGACAGTCTGCCGGATCCGACCTTCGTCCTTACGGAGTCGGGGCGTTACATCGCCATTCTGGGGGGCAAGGACAAGCGCTACTACCACGATGGCAGCTCGCTGATCGGCAAGTACCTGGAAGACGTGCTGGTGCCTGCCAAGAGCGCCTGGTTTCTGGAGCAGATCCGCAAGTCGATTGACAGTCAGCAGATGCTGGTGGTGGAGTACGAGCTCAGCTCCCGCGATGTGCAGGGCCTGCCGCCCGAGGGGCCGGAAGAGGTCATCATCTTTGAAGGGCGCATCAGCCCGCTCAAGCACCCTGTCGCCGGGGAAGCGGCCGTGGTCTGGGTGGCCAGCAATATTACGGCCAGCAAGAACCTGCAAAACCAGTTGCAGCAGCAGGCCATGAGCGATGAGCTCACCGGGCTGTGCAACCGCCGGCACTTCATGCAGTCACTGGCCCGTGCCTATTCGGATTTCATCGCCAGGAAGGTGCCTTCCATCTGCCTGCTGAGCGTGGATGTGGACCATTTCAAGGCCATCAATGACCAGCAGGGCCATGTTGCGGGGGATCAGGCGCTGCGCGATCTGGCCAAGGCCTTGTTGCAGATGGCAGGGCCCGAGGATCTGGTGTGCCGTGTGGGGGGCGATGAATTTGCCATTCTGTGCCATGCCTCCATGGCCGAGATGCCCGCATTTGCGCAGCAGCTGCTGGAGCTGGGCAGCCAGGCCCTGCGCCCCTATGCCACACGCAGCAGCACGCCGGCGCTGAGTCTGGGCATGGCGCAGTTTGATCTGAGCGACACCAGCATGGAAGACATCATCCTGCGTGCCGACCAGGCGCTGTATGTCTCCAAAAAACAGGGCGGGCACTGCATCAGCGCAGCAGCACAAAGCCGTGCCAAGACCCGCTCGCAGCGCCATTGATACCGCGAACCCGATAGCAAAAAACCGCCGAAGTGGCGGTTTTTTCATGTGGGCTGCATTCAGGCTGCCAGCTGCTGCGCATGGTGGCGCAGGTGGTCTTCGATAAAGGTCTGGATGAAGTAGTAGCCGTGGTCGTAGCCCCCTTGGCGGCGCAGCGTCAAAGGCTGGCCCAGCTTGGCGCAGGCGGCTTCAAAGGCTTCGGGCAGCAGCTGCTTTTCGTGCAGGAATTTGTCGGCCATGCCCTGGTCGATCAGGATGCCAGCGGGGTAGGGCACCTTGCCCTGCTTTTCCATGAGCAGCGTGGCGTCGTACTGTGCCCAGACGGCACGGTTGTCGCCCAGATAGCCGGTAAAGGCTTTTTCACCCCAGGCGCAGTGGCTGGGGTTGGCGATGGGGGCAAAGGCCGACAGGCTCTTGAACTTGCCAGGGTGGCGCAGCGCCAGTGTGAGCGCGCCATGGCCGCCCATGCTGTGGCCGCAGATGCCCAGGCGCTGCAGGTCGATGGGCAGGTAGCGGCCAATCATGGGCAGCAGCTCATCGATGATGTAGCTTTCCATGCGCCAGTTGCGGGCCCATGGCATTTGCTGGGCGTCGAGGTAAAAGCCTGCACCCACGCCAAAGTCCCAGCTGTCGGCTTCGCCCTTGACGTTGGCGCCGCGCGGGCTGGTGTCGCAGGTAATCAGGGCCAGGCCCAGCTCGGCCGCCATGCGCTGGGCACCGGCCTTGATCATGAAGGTTTCTTCGGTGCAGGTCAGACCCGCCAGATACAGCAGGGCAGGGACTTTCTCGCCCTGGATGGCCTGGGGTGGCAGATAGACCGAGAACTTCATGGCCAGGCCGATTTCGCGCGAGTCGTGCTGGTAGTAGCGCTGCGCGCCACCGAAGCAGGCGTGGGCGTTGATCAGTTCAAAAGGGGTGGACATGGGGCTACTCCTAGAAAAATAGCTGCTTGCGCTGGTTGCATAAGATTTTGCTATGCCAATCAATTGGAAAGCTAGCAACTGCAAGCGCAAGCCGCTCTGGTTTTAACAGTGCGGCTGCAAAACACGTGCCCAGTGTAGGGCGCGCCGGTCATTTAGGGCTTGTGGTTGGCCGCAGCAGCAGCGGCTGCCGCACGCAGCTTGTCTTTCTTGCTGGGGCGCTTGCCCTTGATGCCGCCGTTGTTGCCATCTTCATGTGGCTGGCGTGCGGGGGGCTGCTCGGTCACGGGGTAGTCTGGCAGCGTCTCCAGCTCGATGCTGAGCTGGTTGCGCTTGGCGATCAGCTTCCAGTGCGCCTGCGTTGCGGGGGATACCAAGCTGATGGCCGTGCCCGACAGGCCTGCGCGGCCCGTGCGGCCAATGCGGTGGGTGTAGTCATCGGCCGAGCGAGGCAGGTCGTAGTTCACGACCACGGGCAGGGCGTCGATATGAATGCCGCGTGCAGCCAGGTCGGTAGTGATCAGCACCTGCCACTGGTTGTTCTTGAACTCCTGCAGCACCTTTTCGCGCGCACCCTGGCTGAGTTCGCCATGAAAAGCGGTGACGTAAATCTTCTTGGCGTAGAGCTTGTTGGCCACATGCTCGGCGCTGTAGCGGCTGGCCACGAACACCAGCATGCGCTGCTCGGGGTACTGCGCCACCAGGTCACGCAGCACGCTGGTGCGCTTGGCGGCATCCACGTAAATCGCGCGCTGGGCAATGGTGGCGTCCTGCTGGTGGGTGTTTTCCACTTCCACGCTGGTGTGGCCTTCGCGCAGCAGCTGAGTGACCAGATTTTGCACGGCAGGGCCAAAGGTGGCAGACAGCAGCAGGGTCTGGCGCGCCGTTTTGGCAGGCAGCAGGGCCAGCACTTGTTCCAGCTCTTCGGCAAAGCCCAGGTCCAGCAGGCGGTCGGCCTCGTCCATCACCAGCGTGTCGATGGTGTGCAGCTTGAGTTGGCTGTGCGCCACCACGTCCAGCAGACGGCCGGGTGTGGCAATCACCATGTCTGCACCGCCGCGCAGCGCCATGAGCTGCGGGTTGATGGAGGCACCACCCGTGAGCACCGCCACCTTGGGGCGGCGGCCCATGGCTTCGCCCAGGTGGTAGATCAGCTCGGCCACCTGCGCGGCCAGCTCGCGCGTGGGCACCAGAATGAGTGCCTGCGTCGTGCGTGCGCCCTGGCGCTGGGCTGCGTCACTGAGCAGCCAGTGCTGCAGCAGGGGCAGGACATAGGCCGCCGTCTTGCCAGAACCGGTGGGTGCGCAGGCGCGCAGGTCGTGACCGTTCAAGATGGCAGGAATGGCCTGGGACTGCACGGGGGTCGGTGCAATCAGTCCTTGAGAAGCAGCAGCATGGGCCAGCGAAGGCGCAAGGCCGAGGGCAGAAAAGGGCATGGGCAAACGCGAGGATGTAGCGTTGAAAAGCAAAGAGGGAGATTGTCGGGCTTATGGCGCACACACGTGTGGCGCAATAAAAAAGGCAGTAGCCCGGGGAGGCAACTGCCTGTACAGCACACGGCTTAAGGATTGGCTCAGTACTTGATGACGGAGCGAATCGACTTGCCTTCGTGCATCAGATCAAAGGCTTCGTTGATCTGCTCCAGCGGCATGGTGTGGGTCACAAAGGGTTCGAGCTGGATTTTGCCAGCCATGGCGTCTTCCACCATGCCGGGCAGCTCGGTACGGCCCTTGACGCCACCGAATGCCGTGCCCATCCACTTGCGGCCCGTCACCAGCTGGAAGGGACGGGTGGAGATTTCCTGGCCCGCGCCTGCCACGCCAATGATCACGCTCTGGCCCCAGCCACGGTGGGCGCATTCCAGCGCTGCGCGCATGACGTTGACATTGCCAATGCACTCAAAGCTGTGGTCCACGCCCCAGCCGGTCATCTCCACGATGACTTGCTGGATGGGCTTGTCGTAGTCCTTGGGGTTGATGCAGTCGGTTGCGCCAAAGGTCTTGGCCAGGTCGAACTTGGCAGGGTTGGTGTCGATCGCAATGATGCGGCCCGCCTTGGCCTGCTTGGCACCCTGGATCACGGCCAGACCGATGCCACCCAGACCGAACACAGCCACGGTGTCACCTTCCTGCACCTTGGCGGTGTTCTTCACGGCAGCCAGACCGGTGGTCACGCCGCAGCCCAGCAAGCAAACTTGCTCGTGGTTGGCTTCGGGGTTGATCTTGGCCAGCGACACTTCGGCCACCACGGTGTACTCGCTGAAGGTCGAGCAGCCCATGTAGTGGTAAATCGGCTGGCCGTTGTACGAGAAGCGGGTGGTGCCATCGGGCATCACACCCTTGCCCTGGGTGGCGCGCACGGCGGTACACAGATTGGTCTTGCCGCTCTTGCAGAACAGGCACTCGCCGCACTCGGCGGTGTACAGCGGAATGACGTGGTCGCCAGGCTTGACGCTGGTCACGCCTTCGCCCACTTCCACTACCACGCCTGCACCTTCGTGGCCCAGCACCACGGGGAACAGGCCTTCGGGGTCTTCACCGCTCAGGGTGAAAGCATCGGTGTGGCACACACCGGTGTCGGTAATCTTGATCAGCACCTCGCCCTTCTTGGGGGGGGCCACATCGATCTCCACGATTTGCAGGGGTTCTCCGGCCTTAAAGGCCACGGCAGCACGAGACTTCATGGGGATAGCTTTCGAAAAATAAGGGGCATATGGGCGTGGCCGAACATGGCCTGCGCCCTGCGGAAATCCTGAATGTAGGTCAAGACAGCCATCTGCAGCTTGCGTATTTGCCGCAGGCGGCAGGAATTACAGCGCAGGTGCCGTCCACGTGGACAGCAGCTCGGCAAACTCGTCGGCCACGGAGGGTTGTTGTGCTGCCGTGGCAGGCGCGCTGGCTGGGAAGGCGGCGGCTTCAGTTTCGGCGGGAGTGCTCCCGGCATCCAGCAGCTGCAGCAGATTGAGATCAGGGTTCACCAGCCACAGACACATCACATAGGTGGCGGTGGCAATGGATGGATCGCCGCGCTCAATGCGCGCCATGGTGGGTTGAGAGATGCCGAGCTTCTGCGCCCACTGTGCCTGGGTTTCTCCGCGCGACTTGCGGGTGGCCACAATGCGCTGAGCGACTTGTTCGATTTGCGACAGGATAAAGCGTGGAAATTCTGCGGGGCAGGTGTTCTGGCGAGGCATGCACGGATGGTAGTGGGATTCCGGGGCCTGCGAAAAAACAGCAATGCAGAAATTGTGAGCAGCTCAGGTAATTGGTATGCGGCTAAGACGCCTGAAGTGCTTGTGCTGATGAGGCTGTTTGGGGGGCGATGGGCAGACAAAGCCGAAGAACAAAACCCATCAAAACCGGGTATCTGAAAAGCAGCTTTTCATGGTGAGCGATGACTTCAGGGATGGTGTTGAACCGCTTTAGGCTTTATAAGGAAGCACTTTTTAACAAGAACTGGGAGTCAACACCATGCCCAATACGGCATATGTGGCAGAGAGAGTTCGGGCCTATGAACACGTGCTGGAGCGTGACGGGCCTGCCGGACTGGATTTTCTGAATGCACGTGTGCCCCATCGCTTTACCGGCGTCTACCGTCTGGAAAATGGCGTGATGCACAACGTCTATCTGCATGACAAGCAGGGGGAAGTCATTCCTGAGTATCTGCAGGCCGTGCCACTAGGGGACAGTTTTTGCCAGTTTGTGCTGCGAGATCGCGAATTTCGCACTTGCGATACGGCGCGGGAGTCCATGCTCAACGGCCACAAATATCAGGGCGTGATTGGTGCGTACTACGGGGTGCCACTGGTCAACAACTATGGCGATCTATACGGCACACTGTGTCACTTCGATGTTCTCAACTACAGCATCAGCGATGATGAGTTTGCGTTTTTCAGCAAAGCCGCGCTGTTGCTGCCCAAGTACCTGTTGCGCAAAAAATCCCAGATAAAGCCGTTGCTGGTCTGATGCGGCTGGTAAGCAGGCTGCCCTAGCGTTGAGGGTGTACCTTCGACAAAGCCTCCAGCAGACCTGCGCTGCTGGAGGCTTTGTGCTTTAGTCGCCCATCACCACACCTTCGCGGCGTGGGTCTGCACCACCGAACCAGAGTGGCTTGCCGTGGGCCATGCCGCGCGTGATGGCCTGAAGGCCGCTGGTCAGCTCCTGCTCCTTGACCTCGGCACCACGGGTCTGCAGAGCCTGCACGGTGCTGGCAGGAAAGCGCCCGGCTTCCAGCAGGGTGGGGCCGTTGAGGCTGCTGAAGTTGGGCAGGTCAATGGCCTGCTGTGGCGTCAGCCCCCAGCCCAGCACGCCCTGCAGCGTCTTGGCGGTGTAGTGGATGATTTGCGCACCACCCGGGCTGCCTGCGCTAATTACCAGCTGGCCGGTGTCCTTGTCAAACACCAGAGTAGGTGCCATGGAGGAGCGTGGGCGCTTGCCCGGTTCGACGCGGTTGGCAATCGGCTGACCATCGGCCGTGCGTGGCGCAAGGCTGAAGTCTGTCAGCTCGTTGTTGAGCAGAAAGCCATGGACCATCTGGCGGCTGCCGAACTGGTCTTCGATGGTGGTCGTCATGGCCAGCGCATTGCCATAGGCATCCACGATGCTGATATGACTGGTGCCGTATTCGATCTGCGCGGGCATGGGGCCGTGGCTGATCTGGACCTTGGCCGGGTTGCCGGGCTGGGCCACCTTCATGCTCTGCTGGCCGATCAGGCGCGCGCGCTCCTGCAGGTAGCGGTTGTCCAGCAGATTCAGCCAGCTGCCGCCCGGAGCCTGCACAAAGTCCGGGTCGGCCACGTACAGCGCCCGGTCGGCAAAGGCCAGGCGTGCAGCTTCGGTGTAGTAGTGCAGCCAGTCGGCCGTGGGCAGGCCGTCCGCGCCCAGTGGCATGGTTGCCGCGGGTGTGTGGTTCAGGATGCCAAGAATCTGCCCCACCGCAATCGCCCCGGAGCTGGGTGGCGGAAAGCCGCAGATACGGTAGCTGCGCACGGGCAGCTGGCCTTGCGGCGTCCAGTCATGGCACAGTGCCTCACGCTGCTTGGGCTGGTAGCTGGCCAGGTCCTGCAGAGACAGTACGCCGGGGTTGCTGGGGTGGCGGCGCACCTTGTCCACAATGGCCTGTGCTACCTCGCCTTCATGCAGGGCCTTGCTGCCGTCACGGGCAATGGCACGCAGCACCTGGGCGTAGGTGGGGTTCTTCAGCACCGTGCCCACGGGCAGGGGCTGGCCGTCCTTGTCATAGAAATAGGCGCGGGCCACAGGGTCCTGAGGCAGATACTTTTCCTTGAGCAGCAGACTGTGCAGGCGCGGACTCACCTTGAAGCCCTGCTCCGCCAGTTCAATCGCAGGCTGGAACAGCGTGGCCCAGGGCAGCTTTCCGTGCTCCTTATGGGCCAGCTCCAGCATGCGTACGGCACCGGGTGTGCCTACGGAGCGGCCGCCGACCACGGCATCATGAAAGGCCATGGGCTTGCCATCGGGCTTGAGAAAAAGCTTTTCCGTGGCTGCGGCCGGTGCGGTTTCGCGCCCGTCATAGGCCTGTACCTTGTCGCCTGCTGCATGCAGCAAAAAGGCACCGCCGCCAATCCCGCTGGACTGTGGCTCGACCAGGCCCAGCACCATCTGTACCGCAATCGCTGCATCTACGGCGCTGCCACCAGCCTTGAGGATCTGGTAGCCCGCATCGGTGGCCAGCGGGTTGGCGGCAGCCACGGCGAATTTTTCCGTGGCCCAGCCGGGCTTGTCGTTCCAGCCAGAACTGCCTTCGGGCTGATCCGGTATCTGGTAGCTGAAGGCGCTGTGGTCAGAAGTGGGGGTACTGCTGCAAGCAGCCAGCAGCGCCGCTGAAAGCACAACGCCCAGCACAGAGGCTGGGCGTTGCATGCTGCATTGGAGGTCACGCATGGGCCATCTCCTCGTTGAGTGAAGGCCCAGTGTGCGCCAAAAACGCAATCCTGACAGCAGGGGCTTTACGCACCTGCTGGTTTTTCCACGGGTTTAGCGGATCCAGGCGATAAAGCCCTGAATCAGGAAGGCGTTGACGATGTCGATGAAGAAGGCGCCGACCAGAGGCACGATCAGGAAAGCCTTGTGCGAAGGGCCGTACTGGTTGGTGATGGCCTGCATGTTGGCCACGGCGGTGGGCGTAGCGCCCATGCCAAAGCCACAGTGACCGGCAGACAGCACGGCGGCGTCGTAGTTCTTGCCCATGATGCGGAAGGTCACGTACATCGCATACAGGCCCATGACCAGGGTCTGCACAGCCAGAATGATCACCAGCGGGCCGGCCAGATCGGTCAGTTCCCAGAGCTTGAGCGACAGCAGTGCAATGGCCAGGTAGATCGACAGGGCCACGTTGCCAAACACATCAATGGCACGATCAAATACCTTGAAGCCAAAGATGTAATCCAGCACGTTGCGGATGACGACACCGCCGCCCAGACACCACACAAAAGTAGGCAGCTGCACGGCTGTGCCCTTGGTCATGTGGGTCATGAACTCACCAAAGGCCAGGCAGGCCGCAAACAGGGCCAGGGTTTCGATGGCGGCGTCGGCAGTGATCAGGCGAGGTGTCTTGCTGGGAGATTCCAGATTTACGAAGTCGTGCTGCTCATGACCGGCTGCAGGCGTGGAGCCGAGCTGGTCGGCGTCGCTGCGGGGCTTGGCCAGCTTGTGCTGGGTGATCAGGCGCTTGGCCAGAGGGCCGCCCATGATGCCGCCAATCACCAGACCAAAGGTGGCGCAGGCCATGCCCAGGGTGGTAGCGCCTGTCAGGCCGTGCTGCTGTTCCAGCACCGAACCCCATGCACCTGCGGTGCCGTGGCCGCCCACCAGTGTGATGGAGCCTGCCACCAGGCCCACCAGTGGGTCCAGCCCCAGCGCTTTGGCCAGGCCGATACCCACGGCGTTCTGCACGAGGATGAAGACCACGATGACGCACAGGAAGATCACCAGACCAATACCGCCTTGACGCAGCTTGGCAAAGTTGGCGCTCAGGCCTATGGAAGAGAAGAAGGCGAGCATGAATGCAGTCTGCAGACTGGATTCAAAGCCGAACGACCAGTCCATGGTGGCGTGCAGGATGTAGATGACGGCTGCTACCAGCAGGCCGCCTGCCACAGGTTCAGGGATGTTGAAGTCACGCAGAAAACGAATGCGTGTCACCAGGAACTTGCCCAGCAGCAGGACCAGGACAGCCAGTATGAGTGTGTAATTCGTGCTGAAAGTGATATGCATAAATGCTTCTTCCATAAAGCCAAGCACTATCTTGGTGCACAAAGCTGCACACCAGAGAGCACCGCCTTGAGAGGGACGGTCACGGAGCTTTCATTCAGTTATGAGGGAAATGAATCCTTCGTGCTGCTAAAAATGTAGTTGCTTGCGCATATAAATAGCAGCCTAACTGTCTGAATTCTTGATGTTTTGAAAAGTTCTTGTTATGACTTTTTCAAATATTTAAGTGCTAAGAAAGCGGTCTCGCTTGGTTTTTCTCGCGCGCTGACTATGCACGAAAGTGAAGCACGGGCGCTCGAATCTAGGGGTTATCCCCTCTGAACCTCTCGGTTTGAGAGGGGGTGTCATCGCATTTTGTGCTATGCGAGTGTGCATTTACGTGAGCGTGCGCTTCAGCGCATGCCCATATCGCCATCTACAGCTTTCAACCCTGACAGTGTTGTGGATAACGGCGTGCCAGGCCCTTCCATCGCATCAAAGCATGGAGACGCGTGCCCTGCCCATGCGCTGGGCCTGTTCGCAGGCGGCCTGTGCCCGCTGCAGCGCATGTTCCGGAGCTTCCAGGTGCTGCACGGCAATCACGCCGGCGCTGAAGCTCTGCGGCAACACCTGCTCATCCAGCAGCAGGGGGCGCTGCTGCAGCGCAATCTGCAGGCGTGCCAGTGCCTGTGCAGCCTGCGCAGGATCGGTTTCCGGAAAGATGACGGCCAGCCGGTGGTCGCTGGTGCGCCCCAGTGCATCCTGTGGCCGCAGGGTGCTGCGTACCAGCCGTGCCAGATGCACCAGCGCTGCGGCATGGGGCTGGGGTGAGGCAGAAGCTGATGCGTCCTGTGGTGGATCCATTTCCAGACAGGCCAGGCTCAGCGGGAAGTGGTGGCGCTGGTTGCGTGCCTGCTCGGTGGCCAGTGCCTCTTCCAGTCCGGTGAGGTTGAACGCGCCTGTTTCTGCATCGTGGCGGGTGATCTGCTGGACTTCCTGCAGGTGGGAGGACAGCTCCAGAATCTTTTGCTCCTGACTCTCGGCCTGCGCACGCAGGTCGGCCAGCTGGGCCTGAACCATGCGGTTTTCCGTAGCCAGTGCCGTGCCGGAGCTCACTACGGCTTCCAGCACCGAGGTCAGTTCCCCCAGATCCTGTGACTGCTGAATCTGCTGCGCGCAGGACTGCAAGGCGCTGGTATGGGCTTCGCTGAGCTGGCCCAGACGGCTCATCTGCACCGCATGCTCACCCAGCAGCGCCTTGAGCTGCTCATGGACTTGCGAGCGGCTGCCTTCGATCTCCAGGTGGCGGAACAGCAGGTTCTTCAGGCAGCTCTGTATGGTGTCCAGCTGCTGCAGCGTCCAGGGCTGCGCGATGGCATCGGTCAGGGCCTGGGCGTGCTGTTGCAGGGAGGCATCCTGGCGGGCAATGTCTGCAATGTGCGTGCAGACCATGAGCAGCAGCGCGTGAATGCATTGGCGGCGCTGGGCCTGATCCTCGGCCGTAAAGCTCAGGCGATAGCTGTAGTTGTGCAGCTTGGCTTCCAGTCGTGGCAGTGGCAGATCGTCATCTGCCAGAAACTCCAGCAGCTGGTCGGACAGCTCGCGCATGCGCTGGTCGGCACTGCCCAGCACGCTCATCATGGCTTCCACCATGCGCGCCAGCTGCTGTGCGGTGGAGGCAGGCAGTGCATCCACAATCTGTGTCGCCGGGCTGGTATGGGCGACAGGCAGCTGCGGTGTAATGCCCAGTTCCAGCTGGGCGTAATCTACGATGGCGCTTTGCAGCGCCGTCCAGTCCTGGCTTTCTACGGCTTGCTGAAAACTCTGGGCCAGGCGTTTCTGTACCGGTGTCTGCGTGGGCAAAATGCTGGCGATACGGCGCAGCGGTGTCTGCGGAAAGCTGATCTGCGGCAGCAGGCCTGCTACCTCTTCATAGACAGACTGGTAGTTGGCAGGCGTAGGTGCCAGGCGCCGCGCGGCCAGCAGTTTCAAGGTTTCACGGGCGATGTCTGCAGGGTTTCGGAGTGCCACAGCGGGGTTGTCTTGCAAATCAAAAGCGCAAGTTTCGCAGAGCAGGCGCGCTTTTGCAGCAACTGGCCTGCGTGCTCTGGCAAAGAGGCGCTCAATGCCTCCTACAATCGTGCTAACTGTTAAAAGCCCATGAAGATTCTTATTTCCAACGACGATGGTTATCAGGCCCCTGGAATCATCGCCCTGTACGAAGCTTTGTCTGCGATCGATGGAGTGGACGTGGATGTGGTCGCACCAGAGCACAACAACAGTGCCAAGTCCAATGCCCTGACATTGCATTCCCCCCTGTACGTGCACCGCGCGGCCAATGGTTTCCGCTATGTGAATGGCACACCGGCGGACTGCGTGCATATCGCCATGACGGGTTTGCTGGGGTATAGACCCAATCTGGTGGTCTCGGGCATCAACAATGGTGCCAATATGGGTGATGACACCATCTACTCCGGCACCGTGGGCGCAGCCATGGAGGGCTATCTGTTTGGCGTGCCTGCCATTGCCTTCTCACAGGTGGAGCGCAACTGGGGGGAGCTGCAGTCTGCAGCCCAGAAAGCCAAGCAGATCGTGCAGCAGATGATGCAGCAGCAGCTGGTTGGTGCTACTCCCTGGCTGCTGAATGTGAACATTCCCAATCTGCCGCTGGAGCGCATGGGGCAGGTCAAGCTCTGTCGCCTGGGGCGCAGACATTCGGCCGAGCCCGTGATCACGCAGGTCAATCCCCGTGGTGAGACCATGTACTGGATTGGCAGTGCCGGTGCCGCCAAGGATGACTCGGAAGGCACGGACTTCCATGCGACCGCGCACGGCCATGTATCCATGACTCCGCTCAAGGTCGATCTGACGGACCACGATCATCTGGTGTACTGGGCACAGACCGCTTCGCGCCTGGACACCGCCATGCAAAAGCAGGAGATGGCATGAGTCGTTCCAAAGGTACGGGTGTGCCTTCCTGGGTGGCATCTTCTGCCGTACCCAAGTCTGCTGTAACTGGCCGCACGGTATCCAGCACGGTTGCGCGCAGCCCCGTGGTGCCAGCACCTGTGGGGCTGGGGCTGGACTCGGCAGCAGTGCGCCAGCGCATGGTGCAGCGCCTGGCAGCGGGCGGTATCCAGTCGCAGAAGGTGCTCAATGCCATGGGGCAGGTGCAGCGCCATCTGTTTGTGGACAGTGCCCTGGTCAATCAGGCCTACGAAGACACGAGCCTGCCCATTGGTCTGCAGCAGACCATCTCCAAGCCCAGCGTGGTGGCCCGCATGATCGAGCTGCTGGAAGGTGCGGAGTGTGTGCGCACCATGGGGCGCATGGGCCGGGTGCTGGAAATTGGTACGGGCTGCGGATATCAGGCAGCCGTGCTGGCCTGTGTGGCGCAGCAGGTGTATTCGGTGGAGCGTCTGCGCGGCCTGCATGACAAGGCGCGGAACAATTTGCGCCCACTGAAACTCACAAATATTCACCTTTTATTTGGGGATGGAATGCTTGGCTATGCGCCAGGGGCGCCATATGCAGGCATCATTTCTGCCGCTGGAGGAGATGCTGTGCCACAGGCATGGCTGGATCAGCTGGCGATAGGGGGGCGGCTGGTGGCCCCTATCGTGAAGGGCAAAGGACAGCAGGCGCTTTTGGTGATTGATAAGACGCAGCACGGATATACAGAGTCCGTGCTCGAGGCTGTGCATTTTGTTCCCCTAAAATCTGGAATTGCCTGAAAGGGAGTGAGTATGTTTTTATCGCGTGGGCTGGGTACCTTGGCTGCAGTGCTGGTGAGCAGCGGTGTGCTGCTGGGATGCGCCCAGGTGAACAAGGCTCCAGTCGAAGATCGCAGTGAGTCGCGCGGCAGATCGGGTGCGACGGTTGATCCATCCACTTTGCCCGGAGCAGAGAACGCGGGCAAGCCCGGCTACTACACCGTGCAACCCGGAGATACCTTGATCCGTATCGGCCTGGAGCACGGTCAGAGCTGGAAGGACATCGCGCGCTGGAGCAATTTGAGCAACCCTGACCTGATTGAAGTCGGTCAGGTGGTGCGTGTGGTGCCGCCTGGTGCCGTGGAGTCTTCCAGCAGCGGTGCGCGTCCTGTGGCATCGACCTCGGTGCAGGCGGTGACCTTGCCGCCAGCGGGCAGCTCGTCCGCTTCCAGCACCAAGCCTGCGGCAACGACACCTGCTGCCACCACATCGAGCAGCGCATCGACATCCAGCAGTGGTGATGCCAGTGGTCTGGGCTTTATCTGGCCCGCTTCCGGTCCTGTGATTGCAGGCTTTAACGAAGCGACCAACAAGGGTGTTGATATTGCAGGCAAGGCGGGCGACCCTGTGCTGGCTGCTGCCGATGGCCGTGTGGTGTATGCAGGCTCGGGCCTGCGTGGCTACGGTCACCTGGTGATCCTGAAGCACAACAACACCTATCTGACGGCTTACGCCCACAACCAGAAGCTGCTGGTCAAGGAAGACCAGAGCGTCAAGAAGGGCCAGAAGATCGCTGAGATGGGCAGCAGCGATGCAGATCGCGTGAAGCTGCACTTTGAGGTGCGTCGCCAGGGCAAGCCTGTAGACCCTTCGCGCTACCTGCCCGCACGTTGATCACGGCCAGTTGCTGGCTTTGTCAAAATGCCCGGTGTCAAGGATGCCGGGCATTTTTTGTTGATTGTTTGAAAGAGGATTTCGCGTGATTCAGAACGCTTTGCCTCAGGACGCTGCAGGCCTGCTGGAATCAGAAGACGCTGCAGAGCTTGAAGCCGCAGACGCAGGTGTGGAACAGCGAGAGCATGTGGTGCAGACCGCGCTGCATGGCGTGCGCCTGGACAAGGCGCTCGTGGAGCTGGTGCCTGAGTTCTCGCGCAGCTATCTGCAGCAATTACTGGAGCAGGGCGCAGTGCAGCTCAACCGCAAGCCGGCGACCAAGTCCTCGGCCAAGGTCAAGCTGGGCGATGTGATCAGCATCGAAATGCGGCCCACGGCGCAGAGCCAGTCTTTCAAGCCTGAGGTCATGGCGCTGGATGTGGTCTATGAAGATGAGCACCTGCTGGTCGTCAACAAGTCTGCCGGGCTGGTGGTGCATCCAGCCCCCGGCAACTGGCAGGGCACGCTGCTCAACGGCCTGCTGGCCCACCATGCGGGTGCTGCTTCAGTGCCGCGTGCGGGCATCGTGCACCGCCTGGACAAGGACACCAGCGGCCTGATGGTGGTGGCCAAGAGCCGCCAGACCATGGATGCGCTGGTGGCCATGATTGCGCGCCGTGATGTGAGTCGCCGTTACCTGGCGATTGCACATAAGCCCTGGAAGGGGGCGCAGGTGCAGCAGGTCGATGCGCCCATCGGGCGCGATCCGCGCAACCGCCTGCGCATGGCCGTGGTGGATCTGGCGCAGCATCCGGGCAAGGAAGCGCGGACCGACATCACCTGCTGGGACAGCACGGATGCGCATTGCCTGGTGCACTGCAAGCTGCATACCGGCCGCACCCACCAGATTCGCGTGCACATGCTCTCGCTCGGCCATCCGCTGGTGGCCGACGCACTGTATGGCGGCGCTGCTGCTGGCGACATGCAGCGCCAGGCCCTGCATGCGTTTCGCCTGTCGTTTGTACATCCCGTGACGGGTGAAAGTCTGGAGCTGGCGGCCGAGCCACCGCAGGATTTCCTGACTGCGGTGCAAAAACTGGGTCTCAGCTACAATCCCAGCTAACTTGAGGGCGGGTCTTGAAGGTCTGCCCTTGTCATTGGTGTACTTGCCCGTGAGGGTCCGGTCCATCTGTCTTTATCTCTCCGCATGTGAGGCTTCCGCGTCTAAACCATGAATACGCTTGATGCCAAGCGGGTCCTGGAAACCGCCCTGATCTGTGCGCAGCAGCCTTTGCAGCTGCGGGAGCTGCGCGCCCTGTTTGATGACCATCTGGGGGCGGACACGCTCAAGGAACTGTTGCTGTCTCTGCAGCAGGAATGGACGGGGCGCGGCGTAGAGCTGGTGCAGGTCGCTTCGGGTTGGCGCTTTCAAAGCCGCCCTGAAATGCGTGCCTATCTGGACAAGCTGCACCCGGAAAAACCGCCGCGCTACAGCCGTGCGGTGCTGGAGACGCTGGCCATCATTGCCTACCGCCAGCCCGTGACGCGTGGTGACATTGAGGACATCCGCGGCGTGACCGTGAACAGCCTCATCATCAAGCAGCTCGAAGACCGTGGCTGGGTGGAAGAAATTGGCTACCGTGAAACCGTGGGGCGTCCCGCCTTGCTGGCCACCACGCGGCAGTTTCTGGACGATCTGGGTTTGAAGTCGCTGGACGAGCTGCCCATGCTGGACGAACCCGAAGCGCAGGAGTCGCTCTTTACCGCGCTGGAAGAAGAAGCCGCTGCCAGTGCAGAGCCTCAGCCCTCGGCCGTGCCTGAAGACGATTTGTTTGCCGAGCCTGCACTACCCATGGACGCCGTGTTTGTGCCGGTTGCACCCGACAGCGAGGCTGCAGTCCCGCAGACCAGCGATGAACAGCCCGCGGCTGAAACGCCTGCTGCAGAGCAGCCTGACATCCCCGCCGAGCCACAGCAAGACTGAACGCAGGCTTGCTGCCCACAATTTGAATGAATGCGTCTGCCGACCACAAGGGCTGGCGCGGAAATGGAAATCATGACCAAAGAAACCAAGCCAGCACGTCGTGCCCCACGTGCCGAAGCAAATACTCCAAAGAATATAGCTCCTGAGGCAGAAGTCATGCAGGTTGAAGATGCCTATGACTTTGAATCCGTTATTTCTGGGGCGCTGGACGCTGCAGAAAATGAAGCGGAAAGCCCTGCTGCCGCTGCCAAGCGTGTGCTCAAGCCTGAAGCGGAGTCGCCCAAGCTGCACAAGGTGCTGGCGCAGGCCGGTCTGGGTTCGCGCCTGGAAATTGAGCGCTGGATTGGCGAAGGCCGCATCACCGTCAATGACGAACTGGCCCACGTCGGCCAACGCATTCAGCTGGGTGACAACATCAAGGTCGATGGCAAGCCCGTCAAGGTGCGTATTGCCCCGCCCGCCGTGCGCGTGCTGGCCTATCACAAGCCCGTGGGTGAGGTGGTGACGCTGGACGACCCCCAGAACCGCCCCACTGTATTCCGTCGCCTGCCCAAGCTGCCGGTGGGTAAATGGCAGTCGGTGGGCCGTCTGGACCTGAACACAGAAGGTCTGCTGCTGTTTACCAACTCCGGCGCACTGGCCAACAGCCTGATGCACCCCCGCTTTGGTCTTGAGCGCGAGTACGCCGTGCGCGTGCTGGGTGCGCTGACCAAGGAAGAAAAGCAGCTGCTGACCACGGGTGTGAAGCTCGAAGACGGCGAAGCCTCCTTTGGCTCCATTGAAGATGGCGGCGGCGAAGGTGCCAACGTCTGGTACCGCGTGACCATCTCCGAAGGTCGCCACCGCGAAGTGCGCCGCCTGTTTGAAGCCGTGGGCCGTGC
>JAEZZU010000321.1 GCA_023418355.1 Pseudomonadota bacterium
CTTCAGCATCAAATGCATGTGAAGTCTTTGAATCACCAGCGCTAGCAGCTTTGGTTTTTGAAGCATGTAGACATGCACACAAGGAACACTGCCATGAAACTCTGCGGCTTTGACATCGGTCTGGACCAGCGCTTTTTCCTGATTGCCGGCCCCTGCGTGGTCGAGTCTGAACAGTTGCAGATGGACGTGGCTGGCCAGCTCAAGGAAATCACTTCCGAGCTGGGCATCAACTTCATTTTCAAGAGCAGTTTCGACAAGGCCAACCGCTCTTCGGGCACGAGCTTCCGTGGCCCCGGCATGGAAAAGGGTCTGGAAATTCTGGCCAAGGTACGCAAGGAAATTGGCGTGCCCGTACTGACGGACGTACACACCGAAGCCGAAGTGCCCCACGTGGCCGCCGTGGTCGATGTGCTGCAAACCCCCGCCTTCCTGTGCCGCCAGACGGACTTCATCCGCGCCGTGGCCCAGTCCGGCAAGCCTGTGAACATCAAGAAGGGCCAGTTCCTGGCACCGCATGACATGAAGAATGTCATCGACAAGGCACGCGCTGCCGCCAAGGAAGTGGGCCTGCCCGAAGACAGCTTCATGGCCTGCGAACGCGGCGCCAGCTTTGGCTACAACAATCTGGTGAGCGACATGCGCTCGCTGGCCATCATGCGCGAAACCGGCGCACCCGTCGTGTTTGATGCCACCCACAGCGTGCAGTTGCCCGGCGGCAACGGCACATCGAGCGGCGGCATGCGCGAGATGGTGCCCGTCCTGTCCCGCGCGGCCGTGGCCGTGGGTGTGGCAGGCCTGTTCATGGAAACCCACCCTGATCCCTGCAATGCATTGAGCGACGGCCCCAACGCTGTGCCCCTCAAGCACATGAAGGCCTTGCTGGAGACTTTGGTGGCGCTGGACGACGTGACCAAGCGCAACGGTTTCCTCGAAAACAACTTTTCGGCCTGAGTTTGCGTAAGATGCGCACCGCACGACACGTGAATTAGCCAAACGCGAAAAGCACGCTCCGTGGGGACGTGCTTTTTTCACATGTACACACACGATTTCTGCATGCCAGGCCCCAAGCAACAACCACATTCAGCCTGCGCAGCACCCAGTTTGTAAAAAACCTGAAGAGGAAAACCCATGAGTGCAATCGTTGACATCGTAGGACGTGAAGTTCTGGACAGCCGTGGCAACCCCACGGTCGAATGTGATGTGTTGTTGGAATCGGGCGTGATGGGCCGCGCAGCCGTGCCCAGCGGCGCATCGACCGGCTCTCGCGAAGCCATCGAGCTGCGTGACGGCGACAAGAGCCGCTACCTGGGCAAGGGCGTACTCAAGGCTGTGGAGCACATCAACGGCGAAATCGCACAGGCTGTGGTGGGTCTGGACGCTGCAGAGCAAGCGTTCCTCGACAAGACCATGATTGACCTGGACGGCACCGAGAACAAGAGCCGCCTGGGCGCCAACGCCATGCTGGCCGTGTCCATGGCCGTGGCCCGCGCCGCTGCGGAAGAAGCTGGCCTGCCCCTGTACCGCTACTTCGGCGGCATGGGTGGCGTGCAGCTGCCCGTGCCCATGATGAACGTGATCAACGGCGGCGCCCATGCGAACAACTCGCTGGACCTGCAGGAATTCATGATCATCCCCGTGGGTGCACCTACTTTCCGTGAAGCCGTGCGCTGGGGCGCTGAAGTGTTCCACGCGCTGAAGAAGATCATCAACGACCGTGGCATGTCCACTGCCGTGGGTGACGAAGGTGGCTTTGCACCTTCCGTGGAAAACCACGAAGCTGCGATCCAGCTGATCATCGAAGCGATTGAAGCTGCGGGCTACAAGGCTGGCGAAGACATCGCTCTGGGTCTGGACTGTGCTTCCAGCGAGTTCTACAAGGACGGCATGTACGTGCTGGCTGGCGAAGGCAATATGACGCTGAATGCCGCCCAGTGGACCGACATGCTGGCTGGCTGGTGTGACAAGTACCCCATCATTTCCATCGAAGACGGCATGGCCGAAGGCGACTGGGAAGGCTGGAAGGTGCTGACCGACCGTCTGGGCAAGAAGGTGCAGCTGGTGGGTGACGATCTGTTCGTGACCAACACCAAGATCCTGAAGGAAGGCATCCAGAAGGGCATCGCCAACTCCATCCTGATCAAGATCAACCAGATCGGCACCCTGACCGAGACCTTCGCCGCCATCGAAATGGCCAAGCGTGCCGGTTACACCGCCGTGATCTCGCACCGTTCGGGCGAAACCGAAGACAGCACGATTGCTGACATCGCCGTGGGCCTGAATGCTGGTCAAATCAAGACCGGCTCCATGAGCCGTTCGGACCGTATCGCCAAGTACAACCAGCTGCTGCGCATCGAAGAAGATCTGGGCGACGTGGCTGTATACCCCGGCCGTGACGCTTTCTATAACCTGCGCTAATCTCTAGGCTCGCGCCTTGACATCAAAAACGGGGCTCACCGCGGCCCCGTTTTTTCACTTTGCCCCATGGTTTCTCGCATCGTCACCCTTGTTTTACTGAGTCTGCTGGCTATCACCCATGCCCAGCTGTGGTGGGGTGCTGGCAGCATGGACCGCGTGGACGAACTGCGCGGACAGATCAACGAAATCCGTGCGGCCAATGACGCAGCCCGCAAGGAAAATGAACGCCTGGCTTCCGAGGTCAACGACCTGCGTGAAGGCAAGGAAACCATCCAGGAAAAAGCACGCTACGAGCTGGGCATGGTCAAGCCCAACGAAATCTACGTGCACATCATGCGCCCCTGAGCGCACGCCCTTTTCCCCTTCCACTCTGATGCACGACCGCATCCTCCTGTGCGCCAGCGCCACACACTGTGCCCAGGTACTGCAGGCAGCTGCCGCAGACCGGGTGAACCTCCACGGCCTGCAGCCCAGCACCCGCTGGCCCAGCCCTGCTGCGGACACACAGCCGCTGATTCTGTGGGCGCTGCTGCCCACATCCGCCGATGCCGCCGCCCTGGCACTGGAAGCCCAGTGGCGCAGCCACATGCTGCAGCCGCAGGCGCAGCGCTTGACCATTCAGATGCTGTATGGCTCTGCACAGCAGCAGGCCCGCCAGCTGGCACCATGGATCAAGGCAGAGGCTAGCGATGCAGGCCCTGCACTCAATGCAGACTGCCCCGAGTGCCTCGATGCACGCAGTGAGCAATCCCTGTTCCAGCACCTGCTGCAGCGCAGCCAGCCCTCCTCCAGCGCCGTTTCTCACATATAAAAAAGAGAGCTGCCAGCGCTTGATTTATCAGAATTTCACATACAAAAGTATTTGAAACCCTGATTGAACCAGCGCAAGCAGCTCTCTTTTTCAGAGAAGCGCTATGGCAACCGCCTTACTGCACCGAGGAGGAACCTGGTGCCTGCGTGGAAGCATCCGCAAACATCTGCGCTGCATCCACCGCATCAAAGTGGTACTCGGTGCCGCAGTAGTCGCAACCCACTTCCACCATGCCGCGCTCGGCAATCACGGAGTCGACTTCTTCCTTGCCCAGATTGCGCAGCATGCCTTCCACACGCTCGCGGCTGCAGGTGCAGGCAAAGTGGGGGCCGTTGTCGCCATCCTGAGGCACAAAGCGCAGCAGCTTTTCTTCCCAGAACAGGCGGCGCAGGATGGTGTCCACATCCAGCGTCAGCAGCTCTTCG
>JAEZZU010000357.1 GCA_023418355.1 Pseudomonadota bacterium
GGAAGAATTCGCTGTTGTCACTGCCGATGCCCAGCACCAGAGGAGAGCCTGCACGGCCACCGACCACGCGGTGCGGTTCATCCTTGTGCATCACAGCAATGGCGTAGGCACCATGCAGCTGGGCGCGGGCGGCTTTCACGGCTTCAAACAGGTCACCGTTGTAGAGACTGTCCACCAGGTGGCAGATCACTTCCGTGTCGGTCTGGCTGGCGAAGATGTAGCCCTTGGCTTCGAGCTGTGCGCGCAGCGCTTCGTAGTTCTCAATGATGCCGTTGTGCACCAGCGCCACACGGGCTGGCTTGCCGCTGTCCACGGTCTCGCCGGGGCCGTAGCTGAAGTGGGGGTGGGCATTGCGCACGGCGGGTTCGCCGTGGGTGGCCCAGCGGGTGTGGGCAATGCCGGTCAGGCCCTGCAGGTCTTCGGTCGTGACCTGCTCCAGCAGTTCGGCCACGCGCGCCGTGCTGCGTGCGCGCTGCAGGCCCTGGCTGATGGGGCTGCCTGCCACCATGCGATGCACGGCCACACCGCAGGAGTCATAGCCGCGGTATTCCAGTCGTTGCAGACCCTGCACCAGCAGGGGAACGATGTTGCGCGTAGACACGGCGCCGACGATGCCACACATAGACAGAACTCCGAAAAGGTTGAAACGGTGCCGATGCTAAAAGCATCACCATAAAACTTATGATCTATTTTCTTCTGCTTAAGAAATTTAATTTCACAAAAAAACCTTGCTGAAACTTAATTTCAATTTCAAATGCACAAAGAAATAAATATCAACGACAGCAGCCTGGACTTGACGGACCTTCAGCTGCTCGACCTGCTGCAGCGTGATGCCGGGCAAAGCAATCTGCAGCTCGCACAACAGCTGCACATCTCCCCCCCCACCTGCCTGCGCCGCGTGCGCAGGCTGCACGGTCTGGGGCTGATTGAGCGCCAGGTCGCCATCGTGCGCCCCGAGGTACTGGCCCCACTCGTGGGGCATGGCCTGCAGGCGCTGGTGGAAGTCTCGCTGGAGCGCCAGAACACCGAGGCACTCGATGCCTTTGAGGCGCTGGCCGTGGCCGAAGATGGAGTGCAGCAATGCTGGCGGGTCTCGCCGGGGCCGGACTTCATGCTGGTCATTGCCTGCCGCGACATGCCCGCCTATCTGGCCCTGTCACAGCGCCTGTTCACCGCGCACCGCAATGTGCGCAATGTCAAAACCTTTTTTGCGACCAAGCGCGCCAAATTCAGCCCGCATCTGCCGCCGCTGGCACCCAGCAGTCCTGAGCGCTGAGAATAGCCTTCAGACCGGCGAAGGCCAGTCCAGCGATACCGTGCAGCCCGCCTGCGGCTGGGCCTGCACCTGCCAGCGTGCACCATGGCGCTGCGCCACCACATCCAGCAGTGCCAGCCCACAGCCCACGCCCTCAAACTCCTGCTCGCGGTGCATGCGCTGAAACAGCTCACCCAGCGACTGGGCGCGCTCCGCATCAAAACCTGCGCCGTTGTCCTTGACCTGCATGCGCCACCAGCCGGGCTCCAGCGCCTGAAGGTGTACGCTGATCATGGGCACAGCCGCCTTTGACGAAAACTTCACGGCGTTGTCCAGCACGGCCTGCATGGCGATCTTGAGCCAGTGCACATCGGCCATGATGAGTGCAGGCTGCACCGCCACCGCCCACTGCACACGTGGATGTTGCTGCTGCAGCGGCTGCAGCACCTGTGCCAGCAGCACACCCCAGTCCACCACCTCCAGATGCAAGGCCGCACGCGTGGCCCGCGAGACCTGCGACAGCCCTTCGAGCATGGCCGACATCTTGCGTGCCGACTGCTCCATCATGCCCACGAACTCGCGCGCATCGGCCACTGCCTCTTCGGCCTGCGGGGCCTCGGCGGCCAGGTCTTCGACCGCTTCACGCAGCAGCGGGGCAAACGACATCACATGCCGCAGCGGTGCGCGCAGATCATGCGCCACCACACGCATCCAGGCTTCATGCGCATGGTGCAGGCGCTCCAGCTCCTGCTGTTGCTGCAGCAGCAGGGCCTGTGCTTCTTCCAGCGTAGCAGGCTCAGGGGGGTGGTGGTTGTGCATGCGCAGGCCTTTCTGCCCTCAGGGCTTGGCTTGTTTGACGGGACGTTTCCAGTTCGCAATCGATACCTGCTTGCCGCGTGCCACGGTCAGGGCACCAGCTTCCGTGTTCTTGGTGATGGTGGAGCCACCGCCAATGGTGCCACCAGCAGCCAGCGTCACGGGTGCCACCAGTACACAATTGCTGCCCACGTGGACATCGGCTTCGATCACCGTGCGGTGCTTGTTCGCACCATCATAGTTAGCGGTGATGGAGCCTGCACCATAGTTCACGCGCTCGCCCACGGTGGCATCGCCCAGGTAGGCCAGATGGTTGGCCTTGGCGCCATCGGCCAGGGTGGAATTCTTCACTTCCACAAAGTTGCCAATGTGCACTTCCTTGCCCAGCTGTGCGCCGGGACGCAGGCGGGCAAATGGGCCAATCAAGGCGCCCTCGCCCACGCTGGCGCCGAGCTTTTCACCGTCAATGTGGGTGAAGGGGTGAATCACCGCACCCGCGGCAATCGTGGCATTGCTGATGTGGCAGTAGGCACCAATGCGCGCACCTTCGCCAATTACCACACGGCCAGTAAAGATGCAGCCCACATCAATTTCCACATCCTGCGCGCACACCAGCTCGGCCGGATTGCCGCGCACATCGTCACGCACGTCCAGCCGCGCGGGGTCCGCCAGACGCACGCCCTGCTCCATCAGCGCGCGGGCCTGGCGCAGCTGGTGCGCACGCTCCAGCTCGGCCAGCTGCAGGGGGCTGTTCACGCCTGCCACCTGCACTTCGTCGCTGATGCGGTGGGCCACCACTTCCACGCCATCGGCCACAGCCATGGCCACGATGTCGGTCAGGTAGTACTCGCCCTGGGCGTTGTTGTTGTTCAGTTGCGAGAGCCACTGCGCCAGACGCTTGGCAGGCACGGCCATGATGCCGCTGTAGATCTCGTTGATGGCGCGCTCGGCCTCGTTCGCATCCTTTTGCTCCACGATGCGCTGCACCGTTCCCTGGGCATTGCGCACGATGCGGCCATAGCCCGTGGGGTTGTCCAGCGTCACCGTCAGCAGCGCCATGCGCGAGCCAGCAGCTGCTGCCACCAGCTCCTGCAGCGTCGCGGCCTGTGTCAGCGGCACATCGCCCGAGAGCACCACCACCATGCCGTCATCGGCCAGCACCGGCACGGCCTGCTGCACGGCGTGGCCTGTGCCCAGCTGGGGCTCCTGGCGCACAAACTTCAGCTCCAGCGCATCGGCACTGCGGCCCTGAGCGATGGCGGTTTCCACCTGCTCGGCACCGTGGCCCGTAATCACCACCGCAGAACGCGCCTGCAGCTGTGCCGCCGTGTCCAGCACGTGCTGCAGCAGCGCACGCCCGGCCAGCTTTTGCAGCACCTTGGGCGTTTTGCTTTTCATGCGGGTGCCCTTGCCGGCAGCCATGATGACGATATCGAGGGGAAGTGCGTTCTGAGACATAAGCAATCTATAGGGGTTGTCCAGCCGGGCTGGCGTCATGGGCAAGGATTATCCCGCGCTCTGCCAGCCGTCGCGTGCAGCGCACATACCTGAGTCATGCCGTGGGGCAGGCACGACACCCACGCCGGCAAAGCATTGATGTGCATCAGAGCCCCGCCTGAGACCCGCGTGCGCCCATGCATGCCCCAGTAACCTTGCCCACGCAAAGACAACCTGCATACCAGCTATACCTCTGGAGGACATCACCATGACCTTTATGCCGTGGTCCAGCGCGCTCATGCTGGGAATTCCGCACATTGATGCACAGCACCAGACCCTGGTGGAACTGATCAACACCCTGCACGACGAGGTGGACAACCCCATCCCCAACCGTGCCGTGATCGGGCAGGTGCTGGAGGGCCTGGTGGACTACACCCACAACCACTTCATTGAAGAAGAAGTCATGTTCCAGCGCCACGGCTACCCCCAGACGCAGGAACACATTGCCGAGCACGCCCAGTTCACCGCCCAGGCCATGAACTGGCTGCTGCGCTTTGAAGCCGGTGAAGACGTGGATGTGGAGGCCATGGAATTTCTGAAGAACTGGCTGCTGCACCACATCCTTGAAGAAGACCGCGCCTACGTACCCTTCTTCCAGCACATCCTTGGCAACAACGCACTGCAAGGCAGCAGTGCTCTGCCTACCTGAGCCGCTCCATCACCACACGCGCCACGAGCACCGCCAACACCACGCCGCCCTTACAGCACGTCTGCCGGCGGCGTGCTCTCGTCTGCGTGCTTTTCATACACCGTGTTCACGCCTTCGGGCAGCAGCTCGATACGCGCCTGCAGACCGGGGATGGCATCCATCAGCGCTGCCTCTGCCCTTTCACGCCAGTGCGCGGCCTGAAACAGGCTCCAGCTGCCCGGCACATGCAGATGCACATCCACAAAACAGCGCTCCCCCGCCTGCCGCGTGCGCAGGCTGTCAAAACTGATGCTGGCCCCGGTCTCTGCCTGCGCCGCCTGCACCTGCTGTGCCAGCACAGCCTCCATGGTCTGCAGCTGCTGCGGCTCCACCGCCACATCCATCAGCCCCTGGGATGAGCGCCACACCAGCTGCCAGCCGTGCCACATGATGTTCAGCCCCACCAGCAGACCCACGGCTGCATCCAGCCAGAACCAGCCCGTGAACTTGGCCAGCAGCAGGCCCAGCACCACGCCTACTGAGGTGTAGACGTCCGTAATCAGGTGCCTGGCATCCCCTTCCAGCGCCATGGACCGATAGGTGCGCGCACTGCGCAGCATCACCCAGGCCAGCCCTCCATTCAATGCCGTACTCAGCAGGGAAAGGCCCATGCCCCAGTCCAACTGCTCCAGCACCTGCGGGTGCACCAGCCGGTCCACACTGAACCAGACGATGGCCACACTGGCTCCGATGACCAGCAACCCCTCAAAGCCCGCCGAGAAATACTCGGCCTTGTAGTGCCCGTAGGGGTGGTCTTCATCCGCTGGCCGCTGCGCAATCGTGACCATGGCCAGCGCGAACATGGAGCCTGCCAGGTTCACAAACGACTCCATGGCATCAGACAGCAGCCCCACCGCCCCCGTCAGCCACCACGCCAGCATCTTGAGCACGATGGTGATGATGGCCACCACCACCGAAGCGCGCAGCAGATTGCGCGGCGTCAGCCAGTGGGCAGCATTGCGGTCAGCAGCAGGCAAAACACGGGACATGGGCGGTCTGCCGGATGGCGGCAGTCAGGCAAAGAAGATGGGGTGTTTGTAGCGCATCCATGCACAGGCTGTCTTGGGCTGACGCATGGTGGTGGATCTGCTTTTCAAAAATAAGAGCTGTTAGCGCTTGATGGATAAGGCTTAGAGGCAGATTTGATGCTTATTTTTATTTTGGCTTTTGTTGGCTGCTGATCGCGCGGCGGCGGCTTGCTTTCTTGCTTGTGCCGGATGGTCAGTAAAGAAGCATGCTTGCAACCCGTGCCCCTTCCTCCGCTTTGCTACAGGCAACCTGCGGAGATCGATCTTAGCCCTGCAAGCCTCGGCACGAGCAGAAGGATAGCGATCGATTACAAATGACCTGTGAGAATTTATCGTTTATACAGGTATAAATTATTAATCGATCTTATAGAGCTTTATCGATTGCTTCAAGCAACTTTTTAATAGTCTTCAGCATAAAATCGGCATTATCCAAAAGATCCGTTTGACTTCTAACTTTTCTCTTTCTCTTCAGCGCATTAAGGTCGATATCTAACTCATGTATTATCTTATTCCTAATTTGAAATATCTCCTTCAACCGGGGAATATCAGAATTAAGCATTTTATTATCTAAGCCCAGTGCAGCTGTAGTCCTAAGAATTTCATCTGCTGACTGAAGTGACTCGCCAGTTAACTCTCGAATATAGTCTTCGATAAGCTTTTCTCTAGGACTTTTCTCAACAAGTATCTGAGCCAGAAATTTCGCACCAGATGCAAGCTCAAGTAGATCACCCTCCCCACCGATTCTCTTCCGTATAAATTTTTCAAATCCATCCCTTACTTGCTTGTTAGCTTCAAGCAGATGCTCAAAGCAGTCTCTGATTGCCTGTTTGAGTGCCGCATCGACTCCCGCACAGCACATAACCAAGGCTGCGCGCAAGATGTCTTGCTCTTGATCAGTAAGTACCCCTCTGGCATTTCCTCGCTTTGCTTTTGCGTCATCGAATGCATTGACCAAAGATTTTGCTGAGGCGTGGGTATAGCTATAGATCAACGATGGTTTTTTAAGATGCTCAGACTTAAGAGAAATGGTTGCCGGGGCTGTAAATTTAGTCATTTTTACATGAATATTTAAAAATAATTCTGCTGTTTATCTGATTAAAATTTATACGATTTTTGCATTCTTTCCATGTTCTTCCATTAGCTCTGCAAACTTTGACCATGAAAGTCTTTTCTTATTTACAGAGTTACCAGCAGGAACCCACTCTATATTCCCCTTGCTAATCAATGCTGTTCCAAGCTTTTTACCATCCTTTTTCACATCAATTTCAACATCTTTATGCAAAATAAACTTTGTCGATATATCCAACGTAACTTCGTGAGCCATAAAACCACCTTTACTTTACAGGTATAAAATAGCAACAATCAATTGAAAATTGACCAATATAAAACTATATACAAATCAACAATCAAACGCAAATTAGCCGTAGCACTATGTATACAGACCTATTTTTATAGTTGACATAATTTAATCACTTGTACCGTACATCACCTCATCCCACCGCATTGCATCTTTCATATTTCTGACATCTATTAGGTACAGTCATAAAACTTTTGAAATGCTCTAGAACGTAGCAACGCAAGCACACAGCTCCACCCACTCAATCAAGGTGATTAATTTTCCATACACCAAAAGGAACTCGCCTGCCAGGGCAGAGACCCGGCCTCTGCAAACAAACACCCACCAGCAATCAAACAAGCAGCCAGTTGGTCCCATCCCCACCTTCCCCCAGCGGGGGAAGGAGAGAAATACCCCCTCACCCCAGTAATGCCGTTCACTTAAGGTTTTCTGACCTGTTTGATGGGATAGCGTGACGGCACTTTTTTGACCACACGGGGGCATGTTCGCCCCCGTCGCTGTTTGGGGAGCAACCTCTCACTGAGCCTTATGCGTAAACGCTGCAGCAGCGCAGGCAAGCTTCCTGGGCTGGGGCAGCTTGCTAACGTGATCCATTCAAGCTGCAGATAGTCCATTGCTGCAACAAAGCTCAACTCGGTTGGGGGTAACTGGTTTTCTTTTGCTATTTCAGCCATTTCCAGGCGCACCAAGTTGTAGGCGAGCAAGGCACCCCACACTTCTTGCTCGATGGTTTGCGGATGGCCGCTGCGTAGTGTGCTTTGACTGCCCAGCAGCTCCTGTTTAAGTTCTCTATAACAGAGTTCAACGTGCCCGCGACGTTTGTATTGCTGTGCAATTTCTTGGGCTGGCCAGGCCTTTTTATCCATCAGTGATGTGAGCAAGATACGGCGCTTACCTTGTTTGGAGACCACTTCAATGGCACGTGCCTGCCAATGCTCTGGCAGTTCAGGATTGGCTTTACGTGCTTGGGGCGAGACACGCATTTGCACGTGATAGTCCGTGGGGTGCTCGTCCAGCCTTGTCCACTTGGTGTTGCTCTT
>JAEZZU010000035.1 GCA_023418355.1 Pseudomonadota bacterium
CCTTCAGCTGCGGTGGAGTGCTTGGGCTCCACATCGGTAATAGGTTCCATGGGCGGATTGTAGAAGTCGCGCCTGCGGTGCTTCAGGCGAAGTGGTCAAAGCTGGAAAAGCGCAGTGGCAGCTGCTGACCACCGGGCGTCATGACGCGAATGCCGCGCTCGGCCTCGATGCGGCCAATGCAGGTCACGGGCACGCCCGCCTGCGCGGCAGCATCACGCACGGCAGCCTGTGCGCTCGAAGGCGCGGTAAAGCACAGCTCATAGTCATCACCGCCGGCCAGCGTACAGGCATCAATGCGGCTGATGGCCAGTGCTGCCATCATGGGGTGGCGGCGTGCCTGCAGCAGGTTGCGGGTGATGTTGGCATCAATGCGTGCGCCTACGCCGCTGGCTTCCAGAATATGGCCCAGATCGCCCAGCAGGCCGTCGCTGATGTCCAGACAGCTGCTGGCAATGCCGCGCAGCGCCATGCCCAGCTCCACGCGTGGGGTGGGCTGTTCCAGCCGCTGGCGGGCCTGGCTCAGCACGGCAGGGGGCAGGGCGTGCTGGCGCAGCAGGGCGTCCAGCGCGAGCCGTGCATCGCCGAGCGAGCCGCTGACCCAGATGTCATCCCCGGGTTGCGCACCGCGGCGCAGCAGGGCCTGCCCGGCTGGGACTTCACCAAACACGGTGATGCAGATGTTCAGCGGCCCCTGGGTGGTGTCGCCGCCGATGAGTTCGCACTCGTGCTGATCGGCCAGCGCAAACATGCCTTCGGCAAAGGCCTGACACCAGTTCACATCGGCACGCGGCATGGACAGCGCCAGCGTGAAGGCCAGCGGCTTGGCACCGCTGGCGGCCAGATCGCTGAGGTTGACGGCCAGTGCCTTGTGGCCGAGCAGCTGGGGATTCACATCCGCAAAAAAGTGGCGACCTTCCACCAGCATGTCTGTCGAGACAGCCAGCTGCATGCCGGGTGCAGGGGCCAGCAGTGCGCAGTCGTCACCCACACCCAGTGGGGAGCGACGCACGGGGCGCTGGAAAAAGGTGCGGATCAGTTCAAATTCACCCATGATGAAAATAGGAGCGCTTAGCGCTGATGTTTAAATGCTTTCAGCATAAAAATATGCTGAAGTGATTGTTTATCAAGCCGTAGCAGCTATGTTTTTTGTGTTCTTAAAGGGCTTCGCCGCGAAAACGCCGTGAGGCCTGCCGTGTCACTTCACCGAGCAGCTGCTCTCTGGCCTGACGTTCCCGCAACCAACGTGCGTCATTGTGACTGGTTGACACGTCGTTGTGCAGCATCTGCAGTGCAGGCGTGGCGCCATATTGCACCGCGTAGGGGGCAATGCGTTCCATGGTCTGGCGGATGTGCTCGGCCAGCGGAATGTGCTGGCCGCTGCCTGGCTCCACATACACGGCTTCCAGCCCGAAGCGGCAGGCCTGAAAGCGGTTGTAGGTGTAGACCAGATAGTCGTCTTCCGTGGGCATAAAGGGCTGGGTGTCGAGCATCCAGGCGGCCAGCGACTGCACATAGCCTGCCAGCGCCGCGGCGCGTTCAATGGTCAGGGGGGTGTCGAACACGCGGATTTCGATGGTGCCGAATTCGGGCTTGGGCCGGATGTCCCAGTAAAAGTCCTTCATGCTCTTGACCACGCCGGTGGCGGTCATCTTGTCGAAATAGGCTTCGAATTCCTGCCAGGTGAGCACGCAGGGCGCGCGACCCGAGAGCGGAAAGGCAAACACCGAGTTCAGCCGCGCGGAATCAAACGCTGTGTCATGCCCCTGCACAAAGGGGCTGGATGCGGACAGCGCAATGAAGTGCGGGATGTAGCGGCTCATGCGGTGCAGCATGAGCAGGGCGGCATCCGCATCCGGGCAGCCGATGTGGATGTGCTGGCCGAAGATGGTGAACTGCTTGGTCAGATAGCCGTACAGCGCAGACAGCTCGTGAAAGCGTGGCTTGTCATAGATGCGTTGCTGGTGCCACTCCTGAAACGGGTGCGTGCCACCGCCCACCACGGCAATGTTGAGCTTGTCCGCGCACTGCACCAGCGCATTGCGAATGGTCGTGAGCTGGCTCAGCACTTCGGACGCGCTGTGGCAGATGCCGGTGGAGATTTCAATCATGCTGCGCGTCATTTCGGGCACGACGCTGCCGGGCAGCTGCTGCTTTTCCATCAGGCGCAGCATGTCCATGGCGTAAGGGGCCAGGTTGTAGTCGTGGGTGTTGACCAGCTGCAGCTCCAGCTCAACCCCCAGGGTCAAAGGTGTCGAAGGAGAGAAGTGTTCCAGAGGCATGGTGTCAGTCTCCGCTGCGAGGTGGTTGGGCCACAGGCACGCGCGCCGGGGCTTCGGTTTCTCCCGCACGGCGCAGCGACAGGGCCACGGCAATGGCACCGGCCAGCTCCAGCACCCAGATGGCGGGCAGTGCGGTGGAGGTCAGCGCCTGCGCTGCCTCGGGCGCTGCGGCGGTGAACTTGAGGGTGAGCAGCAGGGCCACAGCTGACATGGGCATCATGGCGCCCGCCACCCAGACGGCCTGGCGCCAGCTGGCACCGCTGCCAATATTGCCCAGCCCCACGCCCACGGCCTTGGCCAGCAGGCGCACCACGATGAGCACCAGCGCAGCAGCTGCCATGGAGGCATTCCAGGCGACCTGCGCGGCAATGGCCGAGACCAGCACAAACATCAGCAAGGACAGCAGCGATGAGGCCGTGCCCAGCTGGTGCGGCCATGTCCAGGGACGGTGCTGCCATTGCTTGAGCAGCATGCCCGCGAGCAGCGCCGTCAGCGGAGCCCAGCCGCCGATCAGCTCGGCAATGGCGGTGCCTGCGGCAATCAGGCACAGCAGCAGCAGCGAGGTGCTTTCGCTAAGCGGGCTCATCCAGCCCAGTGCCAGCCGCATGACGGCACACAGCACCAGGGCCACGGCGGCAGAGCTGAGCAGCACCTGTGCGCAGGGCCAGACACTCTGCCACCAGGGCGCGGTTGCATCCTGCGCCAGCCATTGCACCTGCACGCAGCCCAGAATCAGGGCATAGAGGGTGGACAGGGTGGCCAGTACCAGTGCACGGTCCGTCACATGGCCGGTGGCACGCATGTCCTGCACCACGCGGGCCAGCACGACGGGGGAGGCAGCCATGGCAATCAACCCCAGCGCGCAGGCGGTAGTGGGCTCCAGGCCCAGGGCACGCAGCGACCAGAACACGGCGCCATAGGTCAGCCCCGCTTCCAGCAGGCTTTGCACCAGCACCATGGGGTTGTGGCGGAACCAGCGCAGCGTGATGCGGCCGCCG
>JAEZZU010000047.1 GCA_023418355.1 Pseudomonadota bacterium
CTCGAAAAACCGTCCAATGCAGTGACGATGCTCAAGCCTTGGGCACAACCAGCGCTGACAGCACCTGTCCAGCCTGCGCTTCACGCTCGAGCTGGCTCAGGCGCTGCAGGCTGCTGCGTGCCTGTGCTTCTGGGATGCCTGCAAAGGCCAGGCAATCGAGGTACTTGTTGCGCATTTCATCCGCAGACATGGGGTTGTAGGGCTCGCCCTTGGCCTTGTCTACGCGTGCCTGCAGCTGCTGGCCGTTTTTGAGCTGCACGGTGATGACGGTCGCGCTGGGGCCGCCCTGTGCGGAGACGAGCTGGTCGTCATGCTGGGTTTGCACCAGGCGGCTCCATGCCTGCACCTTGGGGTCTTGCAGGGCCTGCTCGGTGAAGTGCTTGAGTTTGACTTCCTGATAGGCGGCTGCCACGGCCACAACCCATGGGTTGCTGAACTGCGCATCGACCGTGGTTTGGGGGGTCTGCTTTTTCTCCAGCGGGGTGGAGAGCAGCTTGAAGTCATCCGGCCCGTTGGTGATGGTGATTTTTTCTACGTCAGCAATCGCCACGGGCTGCTTCTGGAAAATCTGCAGCGCTGCATCGGCAGCGGTATGGCTACCCCGGCAGGAAGGCCAGGGCTTGAAGGAGGTGGCATCAATGGCAAATTCCTGCCCCAGGCCATTCAGAATGACTGCACGGTCGTAATTGCCCTGGTGGTACTGGTGATAAAAGCCTTTGACGCCTTCAAATACGCGGTGGGGGCCACGCACACCCAGCTGTGCCAGGCGTGCGGCATAAATGCCGTCATACGTAGCAAAACCGGGGCCCATGCGTTTGGTAAGTGCGCCATCTACGTGTGACTGGGCATTACCTGCGGCCTGGTGAAAGGCGATGCCCAGTGCGGAAATGGTCTGTGCCTTATTCAGGCCCATGAGCATGGAAGCAATCAGTGCAGAAGAAAAATAGCCATATACCGTGGTGTTGTGCCAGCCCACTTTGAAGGCATTTACCCCGGGCTGCGCAGCCAGCGCCAGGCGGCAGGAAATATCCGTGCCTACGGCCACTGCTTTGATGATGTCCTGGCCACTGAGCTGCGGCAGCATTTCTGCCATGGCCATTGCCGTGGGCACGCACACCACACCGGGGTGCATGAAGGAGGGCTCATGCGTGTCGTCATAGTCCAGCGCATGGGCCATGGTGGCATTGATGCGCGTGGCATCGTGTGCGGGCAGATAGACTTCGCTGCCCCAGATACGCGCTTCGCGCGCGCCGCCAATTTGCTGGGCAAGGCGGCCCAGCTCCTGCACGCCGGATTCACGGTTTCCCGCAAGGGCGACGCCAAGCGTGTCGATGACCTGCTTTTTGGTGTTGGCAATGACGCTGGCTGGCAGATCGTTGTATTGGATGTTGAGCGCGAAATCCACAATGCTTTCTGCAATATCGGGTTCCGCTGCAGTTTTGGCCCACAGAGGGCTGGCTCCATAAAGTAAAGCGCTGGCTGTGAAAATTTTGTGAAAGTGACGTCTTTGCATGGTTTGCCTCAGAGAATGCTTGGTTTATTCCTGATGCAAGGCAACGCGTTGAGGGGTTTAACCCTTTTTTCAGGGTAATCCTGATTGAATATGGAAATAATAAATACCTGATATTTAAATTGCTTGCTTATCTCTTGCTACAGGCCATTGGAAACTGAATAAGTTGCAAGCCGGTATTTGCATAAGAAATAAATCATGCAATTTCCGCAAAAACGATGGAATAAAAAACAGCCTGCACGCAGGCAGGCTGTTTCTGTATGGCGTGGCTGTGATCAGGCCAGATTGCGCAGTTTGGATTCGCGCGCCCAGAAGCGGGTTTTGGCGCCGTTGATAAAGGCGTCTACATCTGCTGGATCAAAGACGCCTTCATCTGGCTCAATGCCTCCTGCCTTCAAGATCAGATGTGTGGCTTTACAGGCCGCAATGGCTTTGAGGTGGCCAAAGGCATCACGGAACCAGTCCTGTGCCACCGCTTCTTTGGCAAGCTTTTCACCCGCCTCCATGGGCATGACAGACGCTACGGCATCAAACATGGCCGAGGGAGAGCCTTCCAGGCGCCCATCTGCGGGCAGGTGCTTGCCATCACTCAATGTGACGCCACCAATTTTGGGCGCGATGATTTTGACCATGGCTTTTTCAGCCTCTATGGCCTTGCGCAGCGCGGCCACGGACTTCGCGTTGGAGCCTTCATCCACCAGGATTGCGATGCAGCGGCCTTCCAGTGTGGGCTTCATACGGTCAATGATGCGTGTGGCGGGGCTGAGCGGCAAATCCTGCACGGGAACCGCAGGCTGCGCAGGTTCTGGCAGGGGGGAGAGCGCCAGTCCCTGTGCAACACGCTGACCAAGGTCTTTGTCAATTACCAGCAGGTGGCTGACTACCGCACTGCGCACGTGGGGCGTTTCTACCTTGGAAAGCTCAAAGACCAGGGCGCTGGCGATGTGCGCCTGCTCCAGCTCGCTCTGGCTGCGGTAGAACATGCGCGCCTGGCTGTAATGGTCGGCAAAGCTTTCAGGACGGATGCGCCCCTTGGCGCCATCATTGGCTGTCTGTGCAAAGTGCCTGTAGCCCTGTGCCAGAGAAGCGCGTGGTGAAGTGGGCTGCAGACTGGAGGGTTCATAGGCCACGCGGCCTTTGGGCACCTGGGTCTGCATGTGTCCGTCACGCTGGTGGTGGGCGAAGGGACACTTGGGTGCGTTGATGGGAATCTGTGTGAAGTTGGTACCACCCAGTCGGGAGAGCTGGGTATCAAGGTACGAGAACAGGCGCCCCTGCAGCAGCGGGTCGTTGGAGAAGTCAATCCCTGGCGGCACATTGGCAGGGCAAAAGGCCACCTGCTCGGTCTCGGCAAAGAAGTTGTCTGGCCAGCGGTCCAGCACAATGCGGCCAATTTTCTGCAGTGGAATGACTTCTTCCGGAATGATCTTGGTGGGGTCCAGGTGGTCGTAGGGCAGTTTGCTGGCTTCTTCTTCCGTAAACAGCTGAACGCACAGCTCCCATGCGGCTGGCGCACCTGCATCAAGGGCTTCAAACAGGTCACGGCGGTGAAAGTCGTTGTCGGCAGCCTGCAGCTTGAGTGCTTCGTCCCACACCGTTGACTGAATACCCAGCTCAGGCCGCCAGTGGAACTTCACGAAGGTGCTTTGGCCTTTTTCATTGATCAGACGGAAACTGTGGACCCCAAAGCCTTCGATGGTGCGCAGGCTGCGCGGAATGGTACGGTCACTCATGGCCCACATGATCATGTGCAGTGATTCGGGCATGAGAGAGATGAAATCCCAGAAGGTATCGTGGGCCGATGCTGCCTGCGGAAAGCCACGGTCCGGCTCCATCTTGACGGCGTGCACCAGGTCCGGAAACTTCATGGCGTCCTGAATAAAGAACACGGGCACGTTGTTGCCGACCAGGTCCCAGTTGCCTTCCTCGGTATAGAACTTGATGGCAAAACCGCGTACATCGCGCGGCGTATCGACGGAGCCCGCACCACCCGCCACGGTGGAGATGCGTGCAAAGACGGGGACACGTTTGCCGGTTTCGGTCAGCACTTTGGCCGTGGTTTACTTGGCCAGCGAGGTGCTCTGCTCAAAGTAGCCATGCGCTGCAGTGCCCCGCGCATGCACGATGCGCTCTGGAATGCGCTCATGGTCAAAGTGCGTAATCTTTTCTCGCAGTATGAAATCTTCCAGCAAGGTAGGGCCGCGCTCGTAGGCCCTGAGGGAGTTTTGATTGTCTGCAACAGGAATCCCTTGCTGTGTGGTCATGACCGGGTGCTGACCCCCGGCCTGCTGCTGCAACTCTCCCGCCTGACCTAAGGTCGCTGCGGTCTTTTTCGCGGTTGCAGAAGATGTCTTGGACTTCGCCATGGCTGTGCCTCCTGATGAACAAAGGTGAGTTCAGCAATATGCGTTGTCGCACGCATGGGGCAGGTAGGGCATTGCTGACGGCTTGTGACCGCTAAGTTCAAGGGCGCGTTGCAAAAGGTTAGAGCTTGTGCATTACCTGATGGCATGTAGGAGATGAGCTCTCCCTCGCCAACCCCATCAGGCAGGCTCAAGGTCTGGCATTTGCTGCGAAAAAAGACGCTATAGCAACTCAATACCCGGCAGGGCTTTGAACGTACTCTCTCTGGTGATACGCACAAAATCAGCCATCCAGGGGCGCTGCGCCACTTCAGGGGTACTGGCCATGTACAGATGGGCGTGCAGCCCTTGCTTGGTCACAGGCTTGGCGGTGACATAGCCTTTTTCCAGATAACTTTGCACTGTCCACATCGGCAAGGTCGCAATGCCTCGACCGCTGGCCACCAGCTGCAGCATGGCGACCGTCAGCTCGCTGGTACGCCGGCCTGCGGGAGTGACTCCGGCTGGGATGAGTACTTGCCGCATGATGTCCAGCATGTCATCGGGAATTGGGTAGCTGATCAGGACTTCATTAGCAAAGTCCTGTGCTTCCAGGTGACTGCGTTCAGCAAGGCGGTGCTGTTTGGCCAGCAGCGCCAGCATTTCATACCGAAACAGCGGGTGGTAGACGACGGGATCGCTGTCATCGGGCTCACCCACAATCGCCACTTCTGCGCGGTTTTGCAAGATCAAGGCGACAGGGTCGGGGTGAAAGCCAGAGACGATGTCCAGATCCACATCCGGCCAGCGCTGGCGAAATACATCCATGGCTGGCATGAGCCAGTCAAAGCAGGTGTGGCACTCCACCACGATGCGCAGCTGCCCGCCGCCGCCCTGCGACAGGCGCAGCAAATCACGCTCGGCCTGTTCCACCTCGGGCAGGATTTTTGCGCCCAGATCCAGCAGACGCTCACCAATGGCACTGAACTTCAGTGGGGTGGATTTGCGCTCAAACAAAGGGCTGCCATAGCGTTCTTCCAGAAATTTGATCTGGTGAGAGAGGGCAGACTGGGTGACATTGAGCATCTGTGCGGCTCGTGCCAGGTTGCCGGTTTCGTGCAAGGCGGTCAAGGTGCGCAGGTGGCGCAGTTCCAGAAACGGGGAGAGGATCACAGCGGAGTACGAAGCAAAAAAAGTGTGCATTAGTTTGCCTCAAGTAAAACTGAAAATTTCTCGTTTTACTCCAAGATATCGTTTTTATAGCATTCATGCATTCCATAGCGCTTGCCAGTCCAGCGTGTAGCGCTCTACTTTTTGAAAGTTTGTATGTCTCAGCTTTGTTCATCCTCTCAACACATGCGCCTGGCATCTGGAGCCTGAGCACCTCAGGCCTGAAAGCCAGGCTGGCAATGCAGCACTTCCTTGCCTGAAGCCCCATTTCATCTCGGCATGAATGGATTCATGGGCAGCTTTGAATATCCCAATCAGACATTCTGAAAATATTTCAGATTTTTAAAAAAATGTACCCAGACCTTACCTTCAGTATTGATAAATTTATTTTTAATGAAGACTATCAACCTTCAGAAAAAACACGATTGACCACCAATTTTGCCAACCTGGCCAGAGGGGAACATCGCAAAGAAAATCTGCGCAAAACGCTGCAGATGATGAACAACCGATTCAATAGCCTTGCACACTGGGACAATCCTTTGGGTGATCGCTACGCAATCGAGCTGGAAATTATTTCTGCTGACATGAAAATCAACGGAGAAGCCCTGAAAAACGAGCTTCCTCTGATTGAGATGCTTAAAACCAATATTCTGGATAAGCACACTGGCAAGCGCATGGAGGGCAGTGGCGGCAACAGCTTTTCCTCTTATGTCCGAGATTATGACTTTAGCGTGCTGCTGAAAAAGCATAACGAAAACAAGCCAGAATTTGAGGTACCAGAAGCTTTTGGTGAATTGCATGGCAAGCTGTTTCAGCACTTTCTGAAGTCAAGTGCATACCAGGAAAACTTCAGAAACCAGCCACTGATTTGCCTGAGCATTGCAGCGGGAAAGACATACTACCGCACGGGTGTCACACACCCTGTACTGGGCGTGGAGTATGCACAGGGCCAAGCATCTATTACCGATAATTATTTTGAAAAAATGGGCATGAAGGTGCGCTACTTCATGCCAGCCAATAGTGCAGCACCTCTGGCGTTTTATTTCATAGGTGATCTGTTGGCGGACTATGAAAACTTGGAAATCATTGCAGCCATCAGTGTGATGGAAACTTTCCAGAAGATTTATCGCCCAGAAATTTATAACGCCAATACACCGGCATCCCTGCGCTTTGAGCCCAGTCTGCAGAACACAGACTATTCATTGACGCAAATTACTTATGACCGGCAGGAGCGCAACCAGCTGGCAGTGCAGCAAGGCAAGTTAACGGAAGCATGGTTTATCAGGCCTTATCAACGCATCCTGGAGCAATGGTCTGCGCATGTCCAGATTTAAGGCCTGCACTTCCATGACAAAAACACCCGGCAATATTTCCATGAAAGAAGCATCATGCACCCATTGCGTGTCGTAGCCATATCAGGTGGTTTGCAGCAAACTTCAAAGTCCACGGTATTAGCGGAGCACTTGCTCCATCTGATCACAGACAAGCTGCCCAGTACCGCGCATCTGGTCACCATTGGCCAGCTGGCCCCCCAGCTGGCTGGAAGCACCTGGCGTGCTCAGGTCTCAGATGTTGTCGAACAGGCCCTGGCAGCCGTGGAACAAGCGGACATCTTGGTAGTGGTAACACCGGTTTTTCGGGGCACCTACACCGGCATGTTCAAGCATTTCTTCGACCTGATTCACCAGGATGCACTGATCGACAAGCCTGTCTTACTGGCTGCCACAGGCGGCAGCCAGCGTCATGCCTTGATGCTGGAGCACCAGCTGCGCCCCTTGTTCAGCTTCTTTCAGGCGCGCACCCTGCCACTGGGTGTCTATGCCACGGACAGCGATTTCGAGCATGGCTGCATTCAGGATGCTGCCCTGCTTGAACGAGCACGCCTGGCGGTGGAGCGCGCACTGCCCGTGATGTCGCTGGCAGACAGTGGGGCAGATGCTGCCAACCTTGCTTCCCCGATCACATCAAACCACCAACCGCACCCACTGCATCACAGTGCCACGGCCAGCTGAGCGCGTGCTATTTGTCAAAGGAATTCCTATGTTTGAAACATCTATTGCTGGCAGCTTGCCCAAACCCGAATGGCTGGCAGAAACCAACAAACTCTGGCCGCAGTGGAAAGTACAAGGCGATGCACTGCTGCAGGCCAAGGCTGATGCCACGCTGCTGTGGATCAAGGCCCAGGAAGATGCTGGCCTGGACATCATCTGCGACGGTGAACAGTCGCGGCAGCACTTTGTGCATGGCTTTCTGGAGCAGGTGGAAGGCATTGACTTTGAGAACAAAGTCAAGATGGGCATACGTGACAACCGCTACGACGCGATGGTGCCTCAGGTAGTGTCAGCACTGCGCCTGAAGGGCCGTGTCCATGCCTTTGAAGCGCAGCTTGCGCGAGCGCACACCCAAAAGAAGCTGAAATTCACCTTGCCAGGCCCCATGACCATCATCGACACCGTGGCAGATTGCTACTACGGTGACAAGGTCAAGCTGGCCTTTGCGTTTGCCGAATTGCTCAACCAGGAAGCACTGGCCCTGCAGGCTGATGGCGTAGACATCATTCAGTTTGATGAACCCGCCTTCAATGTCTACATGAAGGATGCGGCCGAGTGGGGCGTGCAGGCGCTGGAGCGTGCTGCCCAAGGCTTGACCTGCACGACTGCGGTGCACATCTGCTATGGCTACGGCATCAAGGCCAACACAGACTGGAAAAGCACGCTGGGCGAGCAATGGCGACAGTATGAAGCTGTGTTCCCCGCACTGGCTCGCAGCCGCATTGACCAGGTAAGTCTGGAATGCATTCACTCGCATGTGCCTCCTGAACTGATGAAGCTGCTGGCCGGCAAGGATGTGCTAGTGGGTGTGATCGATGTGGCCAGCGATGTGGTCGAGACGCCGGACGAGGTGGCAGACACAATCTGCAAAGCACTGGAGTTTGTGCCCAAAGAACGCCTGTTCCCCTGCACCAATTGCGGCATGGCCCCGATGGGCCGCAATGTGGCATGGCGCAAGCTGCAGGCGCTGGCTGCAGGCACCCAGCTTGCCAGGGAGCGACTTGCTGCGCAGTAACAGTGCTGCGTAAAGCGCACAGGCTCCACCACGCTGGCGTTCAGTGTGCCGTGTGTGGAGTCCTGGGGCTTGTCATGACTGTGACTTTGTTTTTTATAGCTTCCAGCGCTTGCTGAATAAGCGCTGGAAGCCAATTTCATTAATCATCAATCCACCCGCAGCCCGCTTATGCAGGCGTGCTGGAAGGGGCTGCGCTGCCATAGCTTTTGCTCACAAATGGCACTTCCTCCATGCCTCGACGCTGGTTGACAGCCAGTGTCATCAGAAAAAACAGATTGCACAGCGTGTTGCACATGCGGGGCAGGACGTCTGGCACTTGCTTTTGCCCTTCTTCTTCAACACGCACCATGCAGCGAATTGCCTTTTTGGCAGCAGAGCGTGCCTGGTGCAGTTGCGGTACGGGAGCAGTACCGCGCGGCAGTACAAACATGTGTTCACGCTCACCCAATTCGGCGCGATAGTGCTGCAGCTTTGTGAGCAGCCATTGCTGGTCTTCTTCAGTGACAGCAAGGCGCCCGCGGATAGAGCCATTGATGTGAAAAGCAAGGGGCTGCAGATCTTCCAGGTCTTTGCGAATGTCATGCATCTCATCAGGCGTGGCCGCGATGGCGCTGCCAATCAGCGCACACAACTCATCAGTCACAACTTCAAAGTCACACAAACAGGAGGTCTGGTGGATGAAGGGGTAGCAGACTTCATCCCAGTTTTTACTGAGTTTCATGGTGTTCTTGGGGGTAGGGCATGCGCAAGCAGCGCAAGAAAATCTCTGCAGCCTCAGCAAGTCGTGGACCCGGCCGCGTGGCAATGCGCCGCTCTTCGGCCGTCAGAGGACATATACGTCCGTTTTTAATGGCGGGAATGCCTTGCCAGCCAGGGCGTGCATGCAAGGCTTGCGCACCTTGGGAATAGGTCTGAATGATCAAGTCTGGCGCATGCTGCACCACATATTCGGGTGAGAGCCTGGGGTAGGCGATGGCTGGTATGTCCGCAATGTTGTGAGCCCCCAGGAGTTCCAGCAACTCGCCAATAAAGGAACTGGGCGCAGCGCTGTACAGGGCTGCGTCGAGTTCGATATAGACACGTTGCTTTGGAATTTGCGCAGCCTGTTGGTGCAGCACATCCAGCTTGTGCTCCATAGCCGCAATCACCTCAGGAGCGTGCTGAGTGCCAAGCAGCTCATCCAGCCGTCGCAAGACGGTGCGCACATCCTTGATGGACAGCGCATCCACTTCCTGCACATTCAAGCCCAGCGCCTGGAGTTTTTGCATGACCTGCGGAGTGCGTCCAACCAGTACCAGATCAGGTTGCAGTTGGACAATCGCTTCAAGCCTGGGCTGCCAGGTTTTGCCAAGTCTCGGAAGCTTGGCCAGCTCAGGAGGGTCCAGGGAGAAATCATCGACGCCTACAAGGCGATCACAGGCCCCTAAAACACAAACTGCCTCCGTAGCAGAAGGCAGTAAAGAGATCACGCGCTGTGCCTTGGCCCATGCCTGCCCGTGTAGGGCAGACAGGGTCAAGAGACACGCTGCGCCATAGATGCGCAGCTTGGGCATTATTTAGGAGCCCATTTAAGCGTCAGATAACCGGCACGGCCAAGCTGGTTGTAGCCGTAGGCGGTTTCGTATTTACGATCTGTCAAATTGGCTATCCGTGCCTGAAGTGACCAATCTTTATTTAATTTATAATTAATATTTGCATCAAAAGTTGTGTAACTTGGCAATTTAACAGAACCCTTTTTATCAGTGCGATGACCGACATAAAGAGCATTGGTACCGAAGTTCCATTTCCCTATTGTTTTTTCAATAGAAAATGCAGCTTGTTCTTCAGCTAAGCGATCAGTCAATCTATAACCTGTCTTTGAATCATGGGCATCCAAATGCTCATAATTTGCTGATATAAACCAATTTGAAATAGAGGCTGTATACCCAACGGACCAACCTTTATTACGGGCTTTGTCAATATTGACAGCAGGCCATCCGTTAATCATATTGACAATTTTTGTATCAAACAATGATCCTCTAAATTTACCTCCTAGAACTGAAGAACTAAATCCAATTTCAGTACTTAATGCCTCCTCAGGAAGTAATTTATCATTTCCGGCTCCAGGCCAATACAATTGATTAAATGTTGGAGCATTTAAGCTTTTATTTTTTGATGCATATACTTGTAGATTGTCAAATATCTGTTGCCCTAAACTCAACCCCCAAGTATTGAATCCACCGAATTGACTATTATCATCTCTTCGAAGATTGAGTTGCCAGCTTGTATTTTTATATGCACCATTCCAGCCTGCATATACAGAGTTTACATCTCTGGATGTAATTGAATATTTTTCTGATGAATCAATATTTTGCTCCAATCTTTCATATCCAAAGAGTAAAAGCCCAAAGTTGGTTCTCCAACTCCCTCCTACTTTTAATTCATCTTGAGATGTCTTGTAAATTGAAGCGTAGCTATGATTCCAGTTTTTATTGGCTGATTTTGATAGATGAATATCTGTTGTGATATCTTGTGATAGATTGCCAATAAATCTTATGTAACTTATTTCAGCTCGATTGATATCACTTTGTGGATTACTATTTAGAAATCCTCCACTGTCAGCTTCCGCAAAACTTTTTGTTCTTAATAAGTTTGCTTCAGCACGCCAATTAGCATTAAATTTATACCCAATGCTAGCATTGACAGATGTTTGGTTAAAACTATCTCGATCTAAATCGTAGTTGTATGTCTCTTTTTCGTTTGTAGAGGAAAAGCTTGGGTCTATAACTCTGGATATATTTAAAGAATAATTCCAATTGTTCTTGTTGCCAATAAAACCGAGAGTGGAGCTCTTGAAACCTGAATAACCTAGTGTAGCCGATGCTTCTGGGATAAATTCTGCTTTCGCATTCTTTCCATTTTTTGTAAAAATTTGAATTACGCCACCTATGGCATTGCTCCCATATAATGCAGATGCAGAGCCTTGTACAACTTCGATACGTTCAATATTATCAGTTGATAAACTCTCGAGGGAGAGAGAACCTAACGTTGCTGAACCATATCGAACACCATCAATCATCAAAATAATTTTCTTACTGCCTCTAAGAGTAATATCTTGAGAATTTCCACGTCCACCGTTACTAGTCAATTGTGCACCAGCGAATCGTTGTAATGCTTCAGCTAAAGATCGACCTGGTGGTAATTGTTCAAGCTGTTCCTGAGTAATGATTCTTACGTCAGCTAACGTTTGATCAAGCTTAGTCTCACTTCGAGAGGCTGTTACCACTGTTGGGTTTAATCGGTTTTCATCAGCGAAAACTATTTTTTGACCGAATGCTGCTGCTATGGCAACGGTTGCTAAAGCAAAACGAGCAGGTGTACGCACATCAGCGCCCTGCATCACAAAGGATTGGATAGTCATAAGTTTTTGAGTTGTATGCACAGCGTCCCCGCATGTGCATGACAAAAAAACCAAAGCTACCTTGGGCAGCTTTGAACCATTTTTGGCCGGTATCCAGACTGATGCACCGACTGTCAAAACCTTCCCAAAGCACGAGGCTTCAGTGGCATGTGTATGACAGGCTGGTCGTGTGACCTATGCACTCACTGTTGCGGGGGCAGTACATGCACCGTTGGACTGTGGAAACAGCCAAGCAGCCATGTTTGTCGTTTAACTGCAAAGCCTGAGCGGCTTCGCGAGCACCAAAAACGCTGTCGATTGTAGACCTCAAACCGGGTGCAAGCCGTGCTTGACTTGTGATGTGGGGCAGAACGTACAGCTGTGCCCGGATGGACTGATACGTGTTGGGGGAAGGCCAATGCCCTGGAAGAGGCATGAACTTCCCGGCGATATGCTGTGCTCAGCACAGGCACAAAAAGAAAAACCCCGCCATGCAAAACACAGCGGGGTTTCTTTATTTGATTGGTGCCGGTGAAAGGAGTCGAACCCTCGACCTTCTCATTACGAATGAGGCGATAAGATTATTGGTTTATGTTTGAATAAATTTATTTATTCTTAAAAATCAAGGACTTGCATTCTTGATGCTGAAATTAAACACAGTATCTGTATTTGCCTGAATTGGTCAAAATTGGTACAAAGTGGCTACACTGTGGCTACACAAGATTTCTGTGTAGCCACCCAAGAGGAACGACCGTGGCCCGTCCGAAGAAAGACCTACCCCTTGACTTGACCCAGCGCATCCCACTGACGGTGGGGGCAATCGAACGCTTGACTTGCCGCTCCGATGTTAAAGCTCAAGCCTTCTTGCGGGACAGTGAGGTTCCTGGTTTGCGCGTACGTGTGACCAATACAGGAGCCAAATCATTTGTCTTCGAGGCAAAACTAAACAGGCAGACCATTCGCCGCACTATTGGTGATGTCAAAGCATGGACTATCGAGCAGGCACGAGTGGAGGCCCGTCGCCTAGCTGTGATGCTTGATAGTGGGCAAGACCCACGTGAGGTGGCACGCCAGCAACAAGCTGAGCAAGAGGCTCTGCGTCAGCAGGCTAAAGCCCAAGCACTAACTGTTGGCGAGGTATGGCCGCTGTACTTGGAGAACGGCAGGCCTAAGCGTCGTGATGCTTGGAAGCCGCGTTACTTAGCAGACCTGCATGCAATGGTTTCACCAGGAGGGGTGCCAAAAAAAAGGGGGGCAGGGGTGACGCGCCCTGGTCCTCTGTACCCCTTGCTAGCCCTGCCGTTGTCAGGAGTGACTGAAGATACGCTCAAGGTGTGGTTTGACCGTGAAGCCAAGGCGGGCAAGCATCAAGCAGCTCGTGCACTAATGATGTTTCGGGGCTTTTTGCGCTGGTGTGCAAGTCAACCGGAATACCGTACTTTGGTAGATAGGGAGGCAGGGCAGGCACCAGCAATCGTACAAAACTTGCCAGCAACCACTCGCAGGACCGATGCCTTGGAAGCTGCTCAGGTCGCTGGCTGGTGGTCTGGTGTGGAGCAACTGAGTAATCAGACTGCCAGTGCTTATTTGCGTGCGCTTTTGCTGACTGGTGCCCGTCGCGAGGAAATGGCGGCACTGCGCTGGGCCGATGTGGACTTTCGCTGGCGTAAGCTGACACTGGCAGACAAGGTGGAAACCAGTCGAACTATTCCGCTTACGCCTTACCTGCATCACTTGCTTGCTGGCTTGCCCAAATATAGCGAATATGTTTTTGCTAGTACGGGGAAGACTGGGCGTATTGTGGACGTGCGCTCTTGCCATGAAAAGGCTTTGAAAGCAGCCGCTATTGAGCACCTGACTTTCCACGGCCTGCGCCGCAGCTTCTCACTGCTAGGGGAGGCGGCCGGTGCGCCAGCTGGTGCGATTGCCCAGGTTATGGGGCATAAACCCAGCGCCACCGCTGAAGGCTATAGGCCGCGAAGTGTGGATGCATTGCGTCCATTTCTGGAGCGCATAGAAGCGTACATTCTGGAGCTGGCACAGGTGCAGTTTGATTCAACTGCGGAGCCAGGAAAATTGCGCGTTGTGAGCTAACTACCTCAGCCCCCACATCTCCAAGGAGAATGACTTGGTCCATAGTGACTTCTTTTTCGGAAGCTGCTATCAAAGTACTGGTTCTTGGAATGTGGCGTTACTGGCGTTAAAGGCGTTACAGCATTGATTTCAGAAGATATTTTTTGTTGCACCCAATAAATCAGAACGAAGAAAGCCGTTACGGCCTTACTCAAGAGGGGCAGATATTAGTAGTCATCCAAGGACTCTTGGAGTTGGCCAATCAAATCCTCTAGCTGGGGAAGCAAGTCACGTTCTAAGACTAGCTGACGGATTTCAGCGTCAAATGTTGATAACAACTCGGTTAGTGCAAAGTTATCTTCAGCCCCTTCGTGGAGCAATTGCATATAACGCTCCAAAAGTTCATGCGAGACATGCTTGTGCATTGCTGGGTCATCCGAGATAAGGGCATCAGCGTGTTGGCTGAGTAAATCCGAGCGCTCCCCGGCTTCATTAAGTGCTTCGCCAACCAGGCCATTCAGTGTGTGGTCATAGCCAATGACATCGGCGCGGTCCGGCCCAATCAAACCTAAGTTGCGGCGCGAAGCGGTTTCATTGAGGCGTTGCAAGATGAAGGCTGTCAGCTCTTCTAAGGAGTACCCTCCAGCTTCACAGCCCTCACACATACCTTCCACATCACAGATATAAACGCTCAACAGTTGAAGAATCGACGGGGCGATTTTTTCTAGCTCGGTTTCAATAAACGTCTCTGCTGTGATTTGGAAGTTTGAAGCAGTTGAGCCAAACCCTATATCGTCATTGTCGTAAGGCCCTTCTTGGATGTGCCAGCAATAGTCATCCCAGAGATGGCGCGAAGCAAGGTCTCCCATTAGACCCGTGGCATCCAACTTCGACATCTCCGCTATCACAGCTTGCTTAATAGCCTCCACCTGGACCTTGGCGACGTCATTGGCTGCTGATAACAGTAAATTTTGTGTGTCAGTCATGTATTCGAAGTCCAGAAGAATGACTTAAACCCAACTCTCCCCCAACGCCTTCGCCTGCTCCAGCACCATCTCCACAGCGCTCTCCGCCGAATCAGGCGGGTACTTGTATTTCTTCAGCACGCGCTTGACCATCAGGCGCAGCCGTGCACGCACGCTCTCGCGCTCAGCCCAGTCCACGGTCACGTTTTTGCGCAGGTTGTCGGTCAGTTCTTGGGCAATCTTTTTGAGGATTTCATCGCTCAGCTCCCGGACGGCGGATTCGTTTTCAATCAGCGCTTCGTAGAACTTCACCTCGTCTTCGCTCAAGCCCAGCACCTCGCCGCGCCGTGAAGCTTCGCGGAACTTCTTGGCCATCTCGACCAGCTCTTCCATCACCTGTGAAGATTCAATGCTGCGGTTTTTGTAGCGTGTCACCACATTGCCCAGCAGCTCGGAGAACTTCTTTTGCTGTACCACGTTGGTGGCAAAGCGGGATTTGATTTCGCCTTCCAGCAAACGCTCCAGCAACTCCACGGCCAAATTGCGCTCGGGCAGGTTCTTCACCTGCGCCAGGAATTCATCATCCAGCAAGCCAATATTGGGTTTGTCCAAGCCAACGGCAGCAAAGATATCGACCACATCCTCACTGACCACTGCCTGGTTGATGATTTGTCGGATGGCAGCATCCTTGGCCTCATCAGAGAGCTTTTTCTTGCTCGCCTCCCGTTTGGTCAGCATCACCTTGATGGCCTGCATAAAAGCCACCTCATCACGCAATTCCTTGGCCTCATCCAGCGTGCAGCACAGGCTAAAGGCTTGGCTCAGCGCCAAGGCGTTATCGCAAAAGCGCTTCTTGCCATCGCGCTCGCCACCGGGTTTGGAAGGCGGAAGGCCCAGCACATGGTCCGCAGCCGCTTTTAAAGATTTGTAGCCGTCCGTGCGAAAGCCACTCCAGTCACAGCCGTGCAGCAGGGCTTTGAGCACATCCATCTTCTCCAGCATCACCGCCAAAGCTTCGCGTGCATCCACCGTGGGCTTGCCACGGCCTTTGCTTGCGGTGTATTCCTTCATGGCGGCTTTGAGCTCATTGCCAATTCCCAGATAGTCCACCACCAAGCCGCCTTGCTTGTCCTTGAACACCCGGTTCACGCGGGCGATGGCCTGCATCAGGTTGTGGCCCTTCATGGGCTTGTCCACGTACATGGTATGCACGCAAGGCGCATCAAAGCCCGTGAGCCACATGTCCCGCACGATGACCAGCTTCAGTGGGTCTGCTGGGTCCTTGAAGCGCTTTTCCAGACGCTTTTTGATGGCACTGCCGTAAATGTGCGGGCGCAGCAGTGCTTTATCGCTGGCACTGCCCGTCATCACAATCTTGATGGCCCCGTGCTCTGGGTCATCGCTATGCCAGTCGGGGCGCAGTTTGACGATGGCGTCATACAGGTGCACGCAAATATCACGGCTCATGGCCACAATCATTGCTTTGCCACGATTGGCCGCATCGCGGGCTTCAAAGTGGGTCACGATGTCCTGCGCCACACTGTCAATGCGTGACTGCGTGCCCACCACCTTTTCCAGCGCAGCCCATTTGCTCTTGGACTTGGCTTGCTGGTCTTCCTCTTCGTCTTCGGCCAGCTCGTCCACTTCATCATCGAGCAGTGGCAGCACCTCATCGTTGAGCTTGAGCTTGGCCAAACGGCTCTCGTAGTAGATGGGCACCGTGGCACCATCTTCCTTGGCCTGCTGCATGTCGTAGATGTGGATGTGGCTGCCAAACACCGCCTCGGTGTTTTTGTCGCTGCTGCTCACCGGCGTACCGGTGAAGGCTACAAACGTGGCTTGGGGCAGTGCATCGCGCAGGTGCTGGGCATAGCCTGCCTGGTAGGTCAGCACTTCACTGTCTGGCGGCGCAAACTGCGCTTGCTGCGCCACAGGTTGGCCATCGGTGGTCAATGGCGCGCCAGGCAATGCGGCTGGGTACTTGGCCTTGCGAATCTTGAGCTTGGCCGCAAAGCCGTACTGGGTGCGGTGCGCCTCATCGGCCAGCACCACAATATTGCTGCGCTCTGACAGCACGGGAAAGGTGTCCTCATCTTCTCCCGGCATGAACTTTTGAATCGTGGCAAAGATGATGCCGCCCGAAGGCCGGTTGGCAAGCACCTGCCGCAGCTCCTGGCGCGTGTGGGCTTGCACCGGCTGCTCCCGCAGCAGGTCTTGGGCCAGACTAAACACGCCAAACAATTGGCCGTCCAAATCATTGCGGTCGGTAATCACCACAATCGTCGGGTTCTGCAGCTTGGGCTCTTGCAGCACACGGGCTGCAAAACAGGTCATGGTGATGCTCTTGCCCGAGCCTTGCGTGTGCCACACTACGCCGCCCTTGCCACGCACCGTGGCGGCGGCCTCTTTGCTGGCCGCCTCCAGCACCCGCGCAATCGCAGCGCGCACCGCGTGGTACTGGTGGTAGCCCGCCACCTTCTTCACCAAGCGGCCATCGTCTTCAAACAGCACGCAGTAGCGCAGGTAGTCCAGCAAAATCACCGGAGCCAGTACACCGCGAATCAGTGTTTCCAACTCGCCAAACTCACCCAGGGGGTCAATGTTCACCCCATCAATCGTGCGCCACTGCATATAGCGCTCACGGTCGGCAGAGAGGGACCCCATGCGCGCCTCAGCGCCATCACTAATCACCAGCAGTTCATTGGTGCGGAACAGCTCGGGAATTTGCTCCTTGTACGTCTCTATCTGGTCATAAGCCATCCAGATATCGGCATGGAGGTCGGCAGGGTTCTTCAGCTCAATCACCACCAGCGGCAAGCCATTCACAAACAGCACAATGTCGGGCCTGCGCGTGTGGTGCTGACCCTTCACGCTGAACTGGTTCACCGCCCAGAACTGGTTGTTGGCAACGTTGCCCCAGTCCACCAGCTTGGCAAAGTCGCCACGGGTTTCCCCATCCACTTGGTAGCTCACCGGCACACCATTGACCAGCAGCTTATGAAATGCACGGTTGGAGGGAAGCAGTGCAGGCACACCCAAATCCATCACCTGGGATAAGGCATCGTCTCGCGCGGCTTGAGGGATTTGCGGGTTCAGGCGCTGCAGGGCTTCGCGCAGATTGTCTTGCAGCACCACTTGCTGGTAATTGCTGCGCAGCGGGGTGTCTCCATCAGGGGCAATGTCCAGACCATAACGAACGGTGTATCCCACCTCCGCCAGCCATTGCAAGGATTCTTGTTCGAGTTGGTCTTCGGTCATTGCACGCTCCCTCGTGTCCTGTGTTGTATCTCTGTCACTGGCTTAGTCACGCAAGTAGGCTAGGGGGCCATCAAGATACGTGTCAACGCATGGTTGATGTAGTAATTGCTGCGGCCAATCTTCTGCTTTTCCAGAAAGCCTGACTCGGTAAGCGCTTCCAGATACTTGGTGGCTGTCAGCCTTGAGACCTTCAGGTCCTTCTGCAAAAACTCAATCTTGGTGTACGGGTGCATGAACAAGCTGTTGATGAGGTCTTGGCTGTAGAACTTGTGCTGGTCTCGGATGCGGTGCTTGTAGTCAAGCAGGGCGTCGCGAATGGCAATCACCGTTTTTACCGTCTGCTGGGCAGTTTGCTCTACAGCATCCAGCATATACAGCACCCAGTCTTCCCAGGCATCGTGGTCACGCACGGCTTGCAGCAGGCGGTAATAGTCGGCCTTGGTCTGCACGATATGGCGGCTCAGGTATAGCACCGGAATGTCCAGCAGCCCCTCTTTGACCAGATACAGCACATTCAAAATACGCCCCGTGCGACCATTGCCGTCATAGAAAGGGTGAATGCTCTCAAACTGGTGGTGAATCAACGCCATTTTGATGAGCGGGTCCACAAGCACAGCATCGGGGTCGTTGATAACCTGCTCCAGGTCACGCATCAACGCGACAATGGCTGCATGCTCCTGTGGCGGCGTGTACACGGTACGTCCTGCACCATCTTTCAGGGCAGTGCCCGGCAACTTGCGAAAACCCGCATGGTTACGCTCCAGCTCCCGCTGAATGTCAATCAGATGGTTCGCAGTGAGTAGTCCCGTCTCTGTGACCAATCGGAAGCCCGTATACAAAGCCTGACGGTAACTCAGCACCTCCTTGCTGGCAGCGGACATCTGGCTCTCAGGCGACAAATCGTCCTTGAACAGCTCATCGTGCGTAGTCACGATGTTCTCAATCTCCGAGCTGTCCTTCGCTTCTTGCAAACCCAATGTGTTGATGAGAATGCCTTGGTTGGGGATAGACGCAGCAATACCCTTGAGCTCTGCCAGTTTGCGGCTGGCGCTGGCCAGCTTCTTCAGAATAGGGGCGGTGTCAAAGCGTTCTGGCTGTAAAGCGGAAAGATTTTGCATCCCAAGGACATGTATAGAAAACTTAGATTTTTATACATAAGCTGCAGGACTTGTATAGAAAAGTGCAAATACTGCACATTTCAGCCCCCAGTGTGGTGAACATGCATAGCAAACAGCAGATTTCTATACATGTGCACTGACAACACTGTCGGTCATGTTCTCCGCCCAGCCATGTCCCAGTGCTAACAGCTGCCGCTCAAACTCCTCTGCAGAGCCCATCAAATCAATGGTCTTAAACCGCAGGCGATGCCCTTGCATATCGACGTAGGCATCCACGACCTCACCACAGTGCGGGTGCAGCAGCATGCCCTCGCTGCGCCAGCCTTGCCCCAAGGTCGCCGCTTCCTGCGTGCGCAAATAGGCATAGAGCTGGTAGAGGTAGCCACTGCGCAGCATCTGCTCCTTGTACTGTGACGAGGTGAAGATGTGAGTGAACTTGGTATCAATCACCAGCTTGCGTTTGCTGGCGGGGTGCAGCAGCTCGATATCCGTCGTCATGCCCGGCAAGTGCTCCCGTACACCTTCTGATACCTGTTCCACCGGCCAACTCAGCTTGCGCCCACTCAGCACTTGCCAACCCAAGGGCTGGAGTTTAATGCGCAAGGCATTGCCTACCGCTTTTTCAAACAAACGGCGCACCAGGTGCACATCAGCATCTGCCACCACGGCATGTGACTGGCCCATTTCCTCGCTGGGAATGAATGCCTCAAACACCATCTTGGACAGGCTCACCATCAGCAGGTCAGCAGTTTCATTGCGACTGACTTGGTCTGTCGCCATTTCGGCGCGCGAGGGCTTGTGGCTGGACACCCCCATACGGCCCAGCCATTGCGACAAAGACTTGCACTCATGCACGACCTCTGCCGTATCAAGCCTTGCAGCCAAGTGGTCCAGCGCAGCGCGCACCAGCCGGTTACGTGGCGTATCCAGTGTGTGCTCTTCAAACCGGCAAGCCACACGGCCTTGCTCCAGCAACTGCCCCGAGACCGTTGCCAGCACATCAATGCGCCCCCGCACGCGCGAAAGCACCGCGTGTCTGGGTTGGTAACCACGGCTCAGATTGCGGCGTAGCCGCTGCTGGACCACCTTCGTCAGCAGCCTGGCCAGCAGCTCTGGCAGATTGCGTGCGCTTTCTGCCTCTACCGTGGTGGAGTCTTTGAACTGCACCAAATCTGCCGCATACAAAAACAGCAGCCAGATATTGCGCAAAGGAATCGGGGTGGCCATTGCCTTGCGCCTTTATGCGGCCTTGAGCAACTGGGCAATCGCCTCATCCGCGCGCTCTGGGGTGTCAAACCAGTATTCATGCAGCAACGGGCCAATTTCTGACTGCACCACCTCCGCAAACCATGCCTGTGCATCATGCACGGGTTCATGCGGGGTCACATACGAATGGCCAATCTGAAACTGCGCCCCCAAGGCACGGTCTGCGGCAATCGCTGCATTCAGTGCCTGCATACGGGTTTGAATATGGGCAATAGATGCCTCATCCAGGCCCTTGCTAGCACACCATTGCGCCCATGCGTTGTTCAGGCTCGGGACCAGATTCACAAATGCAAAGCGGCGGCGCAAAGCCAAGTCCACCAATGCCAGTGAACGGTCCGCCACATTCATGGTGCCAATCACATACAAGTTCTCAGGCACGTATACCTTCTCACCGCGCACCTTGGAATACGCCAGCTCCATGGCATCGGCACGCGAGCGCTTGCTGCACTCCAGCAGCGTCAGCATCTCCCCCAGTACCTGCGCCGGGTTACCACGGTTGATTTCTTCAATGACCAGCACGTGCTCCACATCGGGCTGGGCAATGGCAGCCTGTACCACCTGCAAGAACACACCATCGGTCAGCGTCAAGCGCCCATCACCGCCGGGGCGATAGCCCCGCACAAAGTCCTCATACGACAGTGCAGGGTGAAACTGCACCACGCGCAGTTGCTCATCAGAGACTGTTTTTTGCCCCATCAAGGCTTTGGCCAGGCGCTTGGCCAACCAGGTTTTGCCTGTACCGGGTGGCCCTTGCAAAATCAGGTTCTTCTTGCTTTGCCACTGCTTGAGCATGCTGTGCAACTCAGCCTCTGGCACAAAGCAGCCCTCTGCCACGATGTCCTCGACGCCATACACCCCAGCCACTGGCGTTTGCTCTTCCTCATCCAGTAACTCTTCTCCATTGTCCGAATCATCTGGTGCCAGTGCCCCCGCATCTGCGTCCAAGAATCGGTCGCGCCAATAAGAGTGCGACATAAAGAAGTCATAGTCTTGTGCAGCACCTTCAAAGGTGAACGCCACCAACTTACGGGCTAGCCCTTCATCTTCTACACGTGCGCGGTTGACTGTGGTGCGGTAGGTGTAGAAGTACCACTCGCGGGGCTGTTCCAGCGGCTCTTCCCACTCCACATCCACAGTGCGCCCATCACCGTGATTGCGCGTGACAGTGCCTATGGCCTTGATTTTCATGCCACTGATAGGCACGCCTTTGTTATCAAAAGGCAAGTTGTACTTGCGCACATAGGTGGCCTTGATGGCAATCCTGTCCCCCGGCTTCATGCTGTGTACAAGGTCGGAAAACTTGTGCTCATAGCCGTTTTGCCAGATGCCTTCTTGCAGGAAGCGTGGCATCTGGTCGCCTTCATCCCACATCGCACCCACAAACCAGTACTGCGCTGTCTCGGGCTGTACATCTTCTGGCACGCTGACGTCTTCTTCGTGGCCTTTGAGTTTGGTCGCCACGCTTTTGAACATGGCAACAGCTTGCTCCTGCGATAACTCCGCAGCTTGCTTGCCTTGCTCCGTCAGTGCCCAGACACCATGCTTGGGGGCATACATCCAGCCCGCTTTCGTCATGTAAAAGCGCGCCCAAGCCGCGCGGTTCTCAAAGGTGGGACCACCATTCTTGTTCTTGTGGGCCATGTCCTCCGCAGTCAGCCCTTCGTGCTCCGCAATAAAGGCATAGACCTGCTTGGGCGTGGCTTGCCCCCCAAAGTGCTGCATGGCCCGGTGAACGGCCGGGAAGTAGCTCACAAACTGCGGCACACCTTCAATCTTGGCGTGGAATAAGGACATGTTTGGTCTCCCTTGTTGTTATTGCCTTGAAGGCTCTCAGCGCAAATCCGCCAGCTCCCGCGCGCGGTGGGCTGTCATCTGCAGCACACAGTCCGCAGCCGCCACACCGGCTGCCGTGCCGCCATCGGGGTCGGCATAGAACTGGCAATTGGCATCGCGGTATTGCAGCCACAGGCGCTGGGCGGTTTGCAGTTGCTTTTTGCGCTCAGGGGAGAGTTCAGCCATCAAGGCTTTGTAGTTGTGGTTGAGCTGCTGGTCTTGGCGTGCGTGCTCAGCGCTGATGCAGGCGTGCATCTCCACCGTGACGCCGCCGGATTGGTTCATGCACGCGTCAAAACTGGCGGAAAGCTGGGGTGCTGAAGGCTGCGCGGCGGCAGGCGCTGCCAGCGTGCTGCTTATGGCCAGCAGCGCTGCGGCCCAGAGCGCGTGTAATTTGGCTGCTGGGCAGCTTTGGAATATGGGCATGGCTTTGTCTCGGCTTTTATTTTTGATAGCTGCCAGCGCTTGATTTATAAGCTTTTCCAATATAAAACTATTGGAAAACTAGTATGTATCAGCGCTAGCAGCTATGGTTTTAGGCATCCACGGCGTCTTCCGCCAAGGCTTGCGCTTCGGGCAAGCGCAGTTGGCCGGAGATTAGGCGGGGGAGTAAGGTGTCGCGTAGTGTCGCTAGGCTGCTGATTGACTTCTCATTTGAAGAAATCCTCTCCTTTAATGGATTAATCAATTCTCTGAATGCCAATAGCGTTTTTTCATCTGGCTGCAACATTTCCAACTGCCCAAGTTTTTTACGACTCAATTCAGTTTGTCCTGTAGAACCTTCGCCCATATCCTCAATAGTCGGTTGCTTCCACTGCATAAAACAACCCAAGTATTCAGAATTGATTTTTTGACCTGCACGAACAACAGTAACGTGGGAATCAACAATCGTTGGCTCATCTAAATTCAATAATTGAGCGACACGTCCTAAAGTTCCGACGCCAGTTGAATTAACTAATACGTCACCTTGCATTAACTCTCTGCCATCAATTTTGCGCAATGCAGGGTCATGTCTCCTAGCCTTTGAAAAATCAACTGAGAAATCACGAATACACTTTTGGTTGAGTACAGGTATGCCACCTTCTTCAACGTACTTCGGCGAAATTCCACGATTCAAGTAAGAAGTGCATTCGACCAACGTACTCCAGCTCCACCCCTTCGGCACCATCCCCAATTCCGACTCCTCAAAGGAATCTGGAAACAGCGCCGCCGTTTGCGCATCCATGCCTTCGGGAGCGCGGCCTTGTTGCTTGGCGTGGACGGGGTCGAAATCCACAAACCATGATTTAAACAAGGCTTGGGCAATGGCTTCTAGCGTGGTGTTGGTTTCGCGCAGGAGGGTAATGCGGTCGTCGATGCCACCTAATATTTCTACGACTCTTTTTTGCTCCAAAATATCAGGGCAAGAAATATCTAAGTTATCAAGTATTGTTTTTGTTAAAAACTTCGTAGCAGAGCCTATAGATAACTCTTTAAGCTTTAACAATGAATTCTGTAAAGAATAAAAAAGAAACTTGTTATTTAATTTTTCTATATCTTTTGATTCAATAATATATGTTCGCTGGTAAGCGTTAAATTTTCCTTTGTAATATTTTATTGGAAAATTTGCATTTGCATTATTTCCTGCCAGCAAAATTGCTTCAGTATCAAATGCGTATGTGTTGATTGAAAGCGTTTCAGGTGAGCAAGTAAAAAATGGATAAATTCCATTTATTTGTGCAGCATTTGAATCTAATTTTCCAGTTGTAAATTTGGCAATGCTAGCCAGTTTTAGCCGCTCCCACTCAGAACTCATACCCCAGCCCCCCCAGCTTCTGGCGAATCACTGCATCCAGCTCTGCGCCTTTTTTCATCTGCTCGCCCAGTTGCTGGGTGAGGCGCTGCATCTTCTCGGCAAAGGCTTCGTCGTCGTCTTCCATTTCCTCCGCGCCCACATAGCGGCCGGGGGTGAGCACATGGCCGTGCTGGGCAATTTCGGCCAGCGGCACGCTGCGGCAAAAACCGGCCACGTCTTCATAGCTGCCGCTACCGGCTTCCGCGCGCCATGCGGCCACGGTGCTGGCAATGCGGTCAATGGCTTCGTCGGTGAGTTCTGCCTGCACGCGGCTAATCATGCTGCCCAGCTTGCGGGCGTCAATAAACAGCACCTCACCCTTGCGGTGGGTGGGTTTAGCTTTGGCAAGGAACCACAGGCAGGCGGGAATTTGCGTGTTAAAGAACAACTGGCCGGGCAGCGCCACCATGACTTCCACCACATCGGCCTGCACCATGGCGGCGCGAATCTCGCCCTCGCTGTTTTGGCTGGATGACATGCTGCCATTGGCCAGCACAATGCCTGCGCGGCCCGTGGGCCGCAGGTGGTGCAGCATGTGCTGCAGCCATGCGTAGTTGGCATTGCTCTGCGGTGGCGTGCCATACACCCAGCGCGGGTCGCCTTCCAAACTGCCATGCCACCAGTCGCTCGAATTAAAGGGCGGATTAGCCAAAATGAAGTCCGCACGAAGGTCTGGATGTTGATTTCTGGTGAACGTATCCGCGTCTTCTTTGCCAAGGTTGAAGTCGAGTCCATGAATGGACAAGTTCATAGCTGCCAAGCGCCATGTGGTGGGGTTGGACTCTTGCCCGTAGATGGACACATCGCCAATCTTGCCGCCGTGGCTTTGGACGAATTTTTCGGACTGCACAAACATGCCGCCCGAGCCGCAGCAGGGGTCGTACACCTTGCCTTGGTGCGGGGCCAGTACGGCGACCAGCGTTTTCACAATGCTGGCGGGGGTGTAGAACTGGCCAGCTTTTTTACCCTCGGCACTGGCGAACTGGCCGAGGAAGTATTCATATACCTGCCCCAACACATCCCGTGCTTTACCGGGTGTATCGCCAAAGCCGATGGTGGAAATCAAATCCACCAGCTCGCCCAGCTTGCCATCGGGCAATTGGGCGCGGGCATAGCGCTTGTCCAAAATGCCTTTGAGCTTGGGGTTCTCCAGCTCAATCAGCGCCAGCGCATCGTCAATGCGTTTGCCAATGTCCGGCTGCTTGGCGGCAGCGCGCAGGTCTTCCCAGCGCGCACCTTCAGGCACCCAGAACACGTTGTCAGCGGTGTAGTAGTCGCGGTCTTCTAGCTCGGCGTAGATGTCTTCGTCCGAGCAGTCGCCATAGAACAGTTCATCCTCCGGGTCGCGCAGGCGCTGGGCCAGCAGCGCGGTGTGGCCGGTGAAGCTGTCCGAGATGTATTTGATGAAGATGAGGCCCAGCACCAGGTGCTTGTATTCGGCTGCATCCATGTTGGCGCGCAGCTTGTCGGCTGCGGCCCAGAGTGTTTTTTTGATGTCGTCGAGCATGAAAACTTCTGTTTTTGGTGGTGTGGTGCGCCTGCTAAAAAGCAGCGCACGCAATAACAGGCAGAACTATGCCTGATAACGGATAGGTGCTGCAGTTTTCTCATGCAGCATTTGTTGGATAAGACCAAAAGGCTGATGCTGTCGTTCTTCGGGGCTGACCTTGTTCAAGCTGGCCTGCGCTTGCGCCCAGAGGCTTTGCTGGCGATAGAGTTCGGCCAGCGTTATCGCCTGGTAATCAGGAAACTCAGACCCCTCTTGCTCCAGCAGAGCGCACAGCTGCTGCATGTTTTGCAGCTGCTCTTTGGATGGTTCAAAAGGTGGAATCGTGAAGGGGGCATTACGTGGCCGATGGTATTGGGGTGCTGGTTTGCCTTGGAACTTGTCCCAGAAAGTGCGCTGGTCTGGGTGTGCAGCTTCCCAGGCCTGGCGGGTGGCTTGTTCTTCGGCCGCGCGATGCGCGCGATAGCTTTGCCGGTAGGCGTGGTTGTAGTGCCACCACAGCTCAGTGCGTGCAGCAATCTCCATAGCAGGCGCTGGATTGGATGCTATGCATTGCTCTAGCTCGAACGGTTGCGGCAAGGGCAGGGGAGAGAGTCCTTCGGTGTGCTCGGCCATACCTAGAGATTCTGTTTCCCGCATCAGCAGGAACTGCCCGCATTGGCAGCGGCGCAGTCCTGTGTCATTGGGCATCAGGGATGCTTCGCGCCAGCCATCGCTCCAGTGCTCGGTTGCCATGAAGTTCATGGAGTGGTAGTGTGGGCGTACGTAGACTTTGCCGCAGCAGGGGGCGCGCACTTGCCTAAAGCCAGCTACGCGCGTCATGGGTGCGCCTCGTTAAATTGCTGGATGGCTTGCATCAGCTGGCTGGGTATTGCGCGGTAGCACACTTGCACCACATCCAAGCGGTATCCTTCAACGGATTGCAAGGCCCGCTCAATGGCTTGAAGAATCCATTCAACGGGGTTGCCAAATACGCCACCGCCCACCATCGTCAGGTAGACACGCGGGTTGCCTGTGGTTTGTGCATTCAGCACACCAGCGAGTAATGTGGCTTCATACGTCGCCTCCAGCACCAGGCGCGCCATGGGCTCCCAGTCTTTCAGGTGGCCTTGGTTGTAGGCAATAGGCAAAGCAGCGCAGTAGGCTTGAGTAAGTTTTTGCCCCGCTGGCGCACCTGCAGCCGTGACTTGGCTGTGATGCTGCACGCCAATGTGCAGCTGCTGGCGCAGTTGGTCACGCTGCACTGCATCCAGCGCCCGCAGCTTCTGGGCTGTGGCTTGCATGGTGGCTGTGGGTGCCATCAAGTAGCCATTGCGCATCTCAAAACCTGTGAGCCCCAGCTTCTCTAAGGTGGTCAGAACATCTTGCAGGGTGTTAATTTGCCGTTGCGCGGTCTGCCCCAACCCAGCGGGCAGCGCCACCAAGTAATTGCGCACCAGTGTTCCTGCGGCGCAGGCCATTGCACACGCGGGGCCTTGGGTGTTGTCATAGGCATAAGCCGTAATGCCTGCTTCTGGCGTGACGTCAGGTGACGGCATCTCCAGCAGGTTGAACTGACTGGCAACCTGCACCAATGCACCATGTGCTTCGGGCTGTCGGTGAAGCTGCGCAGCATCTGTGACTACAGCGCGCCAGCGTGGGGTTGCTCCGGGCTGTTTAGGTAAAGCGGCTACTTGCTCACGCAATGATGCCAAGCTGGGCTGTTGCAGTACGCCAGGACTGAAATAGCGTGGAGACTGCTTGCCTACGCGCAGTTGACCATCGGGCTGTAATGCCAGCAGAGCTTGTGTGTAAGCGTAATCCCTCTCGGTAAACCCAAACAGCTCCGTAAACCAGTCCATGCTGACGCCTCCCTTGTACTTTTAAGCCGCATCTTACAAAAAGCCCCCGCATGCCAAGAAGGCGATGGGGGGCTAGTGGCCAGAGTCAGGCTGACATTTACATCAGCAGTTCGTCTTGCAGTGCTTGCATGCGTTGAAATGCTTGCCGGTACTGCGCGTTCAGTTGGCGCAATGCGGGCCGAGTTCCTCCTTTCCAGGCATTACGTGCTGATATGGCTTTGCCTTTAGCGCTTGTGGGTCCGGTGCTTTTGGTCCACGGCTTCCACTGCTGAATCAGCCTGGCTTGTTTGGCGCGGCGCTCGGGTGTCCATGACGATGCCATCTTTGGGTTCCTCCAATAGTTCGTTTGGCACAAATTGCGAGTTTTTCGCGCGCGTGGGCGCGGCTGCGGGTACGCCGTTGTTGACCTGTTGGTGACCATGCGCAATGTTGGCTTGCTTGATGTAAGGCTGCGGGTTTTTCATCACCGACAGCGTTTCTGCCGTTGCGCGGGCCTGGGATTGCGCTTTGAAGGCCAGGCGAGTCAAGGTTTCAATTGCCTTGAAGTTGTTTTGTCCCTTGGCACGTTGAGCCAAGTTATTAAACATTTCATTCAAAGTCAGAAACTGATAGGTGAGTACGCGCTCTACACGGGCAAAGTCGCCTTTTGTCACTTCAGCACCTGCGCCGTGCATTTGCTGCGCCAGGTCGCCTACATCCAACAAAGGGCCCGCTTGAGCGTAGGTGTGCAAAGTGGCGCTGGTAAATGTCCCGTCCACCACTGCTTCTGCCGTACGCTGCGAACTGGTCTTTGTCTGGACCGGAATCATTGCCTTTTCTGCGGTTGGCAGCTTAGGAGCGTTTTTCTTGGAGTTCATGGGGTTGCCTTGTTTGTGGTGTGCGCCTTATCAGGGCGAATGATGTAGACGCGAGCAATGCGACCGTGAATGCGCTTGGTCTTGGAGGCTTCGCCGGTTGACGGAGCATCCAGCAGCCCAGACTGGCGCAGCGCCTTCAAAGCACGAGGGAAATCAAACCCCTTGAGTGCTTCGTGCATGCCATCTTTGGTGAAAAAGTAGAGCAAGCCTTCATCCGTGCTGCGCCACCAGCCTGCACGGTCACGCACCATGATTTGTTGCTTGTCCTCGTAGCTGGCATCGGCATCGCTAAAACGGCTGTCTCCATGGCGGTCAATGAAGTTCAGAACAGCTTGGGTAATCTGGTCCTGCTCCACATTGCCTTGGTTTTCACCGCGCAAGGACAGCCAAGCGCCAAAGGCTACGGAAGCCGCTTCAGTCGCGTTGCCTTCTTGCCACCCAGTAATGAATCACACCGGCTTCCGTGGAGGCTCAACTCCTGAGAGGATTGAGTCATGAACACTAGAGCCCCCCGTTTTAGCCCCGAGATACGAGAACGTGGCGTACGTTTGGTGCAGGAGTGCCAAGCGGATTACGCATCATTGTGGGCTGCATGTGAATCAATTGCCCCCAAGATAGGTTGCTCTGTCAGCACCTTGCATGGATGGGTGCAGCGCAAAGAAATAGATGCAGGCCAACGGCCAGGGCTGACCACAGATGAACGTGAGCGCCTCAAGCAACTGGAGCGAGAGAACAAGGAGCTGCGCCGAGCCAATGACATCCTCAAGGCTGCGAGCGCTTTTTTTGCGCAGGCGGAGCTGGACCGTCGCATCAAGAGCTAATTGACTTTGTAGACCAGTATCGTGATGCCTATGGGGTCGAGCCAATTTGCAGGTTGCTGCAAATTGCCCCATCGGGTTACAGGCGCAGAGTTCAACAAAGAAACTGCCCTTGGCTGCGCTGCAAGCGCAGCCAATCAGATGAAGAACGTTGCAGTCATATTCAACGGGTGTGGCATGCCAATTGGCAGGTGTATGGTGTTGTCAAAGTCTGGAAGCAGATGCACCGAGAGGGCCTACCCATTGCCCGCTGCACAGTGCAACGCCTGATGCGCAAGCTGGGCCTTGAAGGTGCAAAGCGTGGCAAGAAGGTACGTACGACACGCCCAGATGTGGCAAGGCCAAGCCCGCTAGACCTAGTTAACCGCCAGTTCACAGCCCAGCGCCCTGACCAACTTTGGGTTGCAGACTTCACCTATGTATCGACATGGCAAGGGCAAATGTTTGTGGCCTTTGTGATTGATGTCTATGCACGCCGCATAGTGGGCTGGCGGGTCAGCAGCCACATGCGTACGGACTTTGTGGTGGATGCGCTAGAGCAGGCGCTGCATGCCAGACGACCTTCAAGCGATAAGGAACTGATTCACCACTCCGATAGGGGTAGTCAGTATGTGTCGATTCGCTACACCGAACGCTTGGAAGAAGCTGGACTGATGCCCTCAGTGGGCAGCACTGGCGATTCCTACGACAACGCCTTGGCCGAAACCATCAACGGTTTGTACAAAACGGAGGTTATCTACAAACGAGGACCGTGGAAAACAAGGGAATCACTGGAGCTGGCAACGCTGCAATGGGTGCACTGGTTCAACCATGACAGGCTGCTGGAATCCATAGGGCATATACCGCCAGCGGAAGCTGAGGCAAACTACTTGGCGGCAAGTTGCCAATACCGTGCAGGCTGACGCCTGCACTTCAACAAACTAGCCTCCACCAAACCCGGTGCGATTCAGCCTCGCGTGTATGGCGATTGCGTGGATGGGTGCCCCAATATTTATGGATGGCCTCTTCATCGCTTGTACAACCAGAATCTGTGATGGCATGAAGAACACTCGCACCGGCACCATCCAGCATAAAAGCAGCCAGTTCATTCGCAGTGAATGGCAGGGGCAGCATGGGTGCGGTTGCAGGATTGGGTGCATCTGGCCAGTCCATGTCATATGCCGGACTCCAGTCAAAAATTTCTTCTTCTGGGCAGTGCGAGCACAAGGTTTCTGAGCGGTAGAGGCCATCTGATTTCAGAATGAAAGTGAGCTGTGTGCTTGCCTCCACAATCGCAGCCCCTTTTTGCTCTGGTGTTACGGCCATCTCAATAGCTGAAATCAGCTCAGCATGCCATGGATTGGCGACTTTCATTAGCGACAATGCGACTGCTTCGTCATATACCCGTTGCTGCACTTAAGACTCCTAGGTAACGTTGGTCAACACTACTCGTAACAAGCTAAATGCTTGATTTCAATAGATTGTTACGCTGTTACGTGAGTAACGTCCTAAAAGACTAATTCAACCAACTGCTTGAAAAGCCGTCTCATAGACATAAGCTCAACAGCTGATATGGGTATCCAGCACTTGCATTGAATTTCTTTGCATTCACGTTTATCAGCTTGCGGGCGCCACTGGGGGGCTCTCGAAGTTGTGGTGCTTGCCTGCTTTCCAGCTCCTCGTACCAGTGAGGCATGAACGCTTCTCTGTCGTAGCTTTATGTCTGTGCATCAGTACCGTGTGAGTAGCGCTGAGCTGCGAAGGATGCATTAGTGCTTATGTGCAGGCAGTGGGAAATGCAGTACTGCTGGCTACACCGTGGCTACACGCAGCGGTAATTGAAAAAGCCCGCTATCTTTTAGATAGCGGGCTTTCCTTTATTTACTTGGTGCCGGTGAAAGGAGTCGAACCCTCGACCTTCTCATTACGAATGAGCTGCTCTACCAACTGAGCTACACCGGCAACGAGGAAAAATTATAGCGCTTTTTGATCCGCTTCGAGGTGATATTGCGTCACGCGTTCCACTTCGTTCTTGGAGCC
>JAEZZU010000096.1 GCA_023418355.1 Pseudomonadota bacterium
CCCCGGCAGGCGAGTCACTTTTTGTGCGCGACAAAAAGTGACCAAAAAGCGCGTCTGCCGACGGCTGTCCGGCGGAACTCGCTGCACTCCTTCGTCGTTCCGCTCAGACAGCCGCCGGAAATTTGATGTTTTATTTCGATCACGCGCGACGCTTGCGCGCGCGGGGTCTCGGGGTAGTAGCAAGCGGCGTCGCTCTGTTTGAAAGCCTGCTCTCGACCCTTGGCGGTCATAGAACTTCCTAAATTGAATGCCCCAAACCTGCCATTCAACGTTCGAGTTAGTCGCATACATCGGCAGATCACCTGCGTGTAAAGACTGCCCAGCATGCTAAGTAAATACACGACGTTATTTTCAATGGGCAGTATTATTGACCCTTTGTGTATAAGAATCTTGATTGATCATGCCCTTCGATAATCCAGAGCACTGGTTTGAATATCTTCGTCACCTTGAGAAACGATTAATGGACGACGTTGAACGCTACCTTAGCGAGGTAGATCTACCCCCGGCCAAGTTGCGAGAAGTCCGAAAAATCATTCAAAGAGTACTGGAGCGAAGCGTCGGCGATGAGTGGTTGCGCGAAAAATCTCGTCGTGATTGGTTCTACGCGAAACAACGCTCTTTGGATGAGATGGTGCACAGACAGCGGGACCTTAGTGAATCTGTCGAAGACTTAAAGCGCATGCTTGCAAAGCAGTTGACGAAGATTGAAGGCCTGCTAAGCGATGGCTCGAATGGTTGTCGTTTTGAGCAGAGTGATGCCGGAATGCCATGGACCGGCAGTCTCATGACCATTGAACCATCCGAGCCTGGACAGAAGGCAAAGGCAAGCCCCCAGCGTTTCATGACAAAGCTTAGAAATGTTGCGCAGGATGCACGAGTCTTGATCTTGGTCGAGCCCTATGCATTTGCGGTTGCCAATGATTCCGGCGATAAGGGTGATTGCCTTGGAAAAATCCAAGAACTTATTACAGGATGTTCAATAGAAAAGTTACATCTATATTGCCGACAAGACGTTTCATCACTCGATGTCATTAAGAAACTTGAGAAAAATAAGGACCTTGCGGGCAAGATCTCGATCCACGTTGGAGATCTGCATGACCGATATTTATTGAGCGGTTCGGACAAAAAAGGTGAGTATGTTCTTTGGCATAACTGCACGCACTGGAAGGGATCGACCTTTGGTGCATCGCTGAACGGCATATCTAAACGCCCAACATATGTAGTGCCTTTCGAGTCGGGTGATATCGTCGAAGTGAAGCGTTATCTAGATGATCACACTGTTTCAAAATCACTGGCGGTCTTGAAAAAAGAGCTGCAGAAAAATCTCGACGATAGAAATGCTGCAAGGACAGCGCGTGCTCAGAACGATGGAGAAGTGCAGCCCGTAAGCGAATCGCTTAGCAGCACATAAATGCTTGCTGCAAAGCTGACGTTCGGGAGAGTCCGCTCATGGCCGAAAGCAGCCCATCATCAAAAACAAAAAAGGACTTCCTTTGAGGGAAGTCCTTTTTAATTTCTATAGCTACCAGCGCTTGCTGCATCAGCGTTGGAGGCCAATTTGACTGATAAAACCTATCAGTGACGGATCAGGTGATCAAAGGCCGACAGTGCAGCGGTAGCACCTGCGCCGGTGGCAATGATGATCTGCTTGTAAGGCACGTTGGTGCAGTCTCCAGCCGCAAACACGCCGGGCACATTGGTTTCGCCCTTGGCGTTGATTTCGATCTCGCCAAAGCGGCTCAGGTTCACCGTGCCCTTGAGCCAGTCGGTGTTGGGCAGCAGGCCAATCTGCACAAAGATGCCGTCCAGAGCTACATGCTTGATTTCGTCCGTAGTGCGGTCCTTGTAGGTAATGCCGGTCACCTTCTTGCCGTCGCCATTGACTTCGGTGGTCTGGGCATTCAGGATCACGGTCACATTGGGCAGGCTGTGCAGCTTCTTTTGCAGCACGGCATCGGCCTTCAGTTCGCCATTGAACTCAAACACCGTGACGTGCTTGACGATGCCGGCCAGGTCGATGGCAGCTTCCACGCCAGAGTTACCGCCGCCGATCACAGCCACAGGCTTGCCCTTGAACAGGGGGCCGTCGCAGTGGGGGCAGAAGGTCACGCCCTTGGTGCGGTACTGCTCTTCGCCAGGCACGTTCATATTGCGCCAGCGAGCACCGGTAGACAGGATCACGGTCTTGGACTTGAGCACGGCGCCAGATTCGGTGTGCACTTCAATCAAGCCACCTTCGGTAGCAGCTGGCACCAGCTTGGCAGCCTTTTGCTGGTTCATCACGTCCACGTCATAGTCGCGGATGTGGGCAGCCATGGCAGCAGCCAGCTTGGGGCCTTCGGTCTTGGGCACCGAGATGAAGTTCTCGATGTCCACGGTGTCCAGCACCTGGCCACCCAGACGCTCGGCAGCAATACCGGTGCGGATGCCCTTGCGAGCAGCGTAGATGGCTGCAGCCGCGCCAGCAGGGCCACCGCCGACAACCAGCACGTCAAACGCGTCCTTGGCAGAGATCTTGGCGGCTTCGCGGGCGGCGGCGCCGGTATCGACCTTGGCGACGATTTCGGCCAGCTCCATGCGGCCCTGACCAAAGCGCTCGCCGTTCACAAACACGGTGGGTACGCCCATGACTTCGCGGTCTTTGACTTCCTGCTGGAACAGGCCGCCGTCAACGGCAGTGTGGGTGATGTTGGGGTTCAGGGCCGACATCAGGTTCAGGGCCTGCACCACGTCAGGACAGTTATGGCACGACAGCGAGTAATAGGTCTCGAAGTGCAAAGGCGTGTCAATGGCCTTGACTTGTTCGAGCAGGTCGGCCGATTCCTTGGAAGGATGGCCACCCACGTGCAGCAGCGCCAGCACGAGGGAAGTGAATTCGTGTCCCAGTGGCACACCGGCAAAGCGCACGCCAGTTTCCACACCGGGGTTGTTGATGGCGAACGAAGGCTTGCGCACGTTCAGGTCGTTGTTCTCAACGACGGTGATCTTGTTGCTCAGCGCGGCCAGGTCAGCCAGCAAAGACTTGACTTCGCCAGCCGCCTTGCTGTCGTCCAGAGTTGCCACCAGTTCCAGGGGCTTTTGCAGCTTTTCGAGGTAAGCCTTGAGTTGGGTTTTGAGATTGGCGTCCAGCATGATAGTCAAATCCTAATAAAAAATAATTTCGATAGTCACTGATTGCGAAGTACTAAAAAAGCCCGGGCTATGCCCAGGCTTTTTAAGGGCAGAGGATTAGATCTTGCCAACCAGGTCCAGAGAAGGAGCCAGCGTAGCTTCGCCTTCGTTCCACTTGGCGGGGCACACTTCACCGGGGTGGTTACGCACGTACTGAGCAGCCTTGACCTTGCGCAGCAGGTCTTCTGCGTTACGGCCGATGCCTTCGGCAGTGATTTCCACAGCCTGGATCACGCCATCGGGGTCAACGATGAAGGTACCGCGGTCAGCCAGACCCACGCCGGGACGCATGTTTTCGAAGTTGTTGGTGATCACGCCAGAGGGGTCACCGATCATGGTGTACTTGATCTTGCCGATAGTTTCGGAAGCGTCGTGCCATGCCTTGTGCACGAAGTGAGTGTCGGTGGACACGGAGTAGATCTCTACGCCCAGCTTCTGGAATTCTTCGTAGTGGTCAGCCACGTCGCCCAGCTCTGTGGGGCACACAAAGGTGAAGTCGGCAGGGTAGAAGAAGAACACAGCCCACTTACCCAGCACGTCCTTTTCGGACAGTTCGATGAACTTGCCATCTTTGAATGCAGATGCCTGGAAAGGCTTGATAACGGTATTGATCACGGACATGTTAGTTCCCTTGTGGTTAACGACTGAAAACGTAGATAGTCTAATCGCCCTCAATCATTTAAACAATCGATTGACTTAATATGGTCAATTAATTTTCCCTATTACTTAAAAGTTTTAGGGCTTTCAGACTATCAAAGCACCAGCATGGTTCGCAACGGCAGTCTTCCTCTCTGTAACACGAACACTTCTCAACCTCACATGCAGCCCGCGCGCTTGCCCATGGTCTTCGCTAGTGATTTGCCACGGCTTCACTGACAATGGCTACATTGCTGCCACTACAAGAAAAGGAGCCCCCTATGAAAGGCGACCCCCAAGTCATTGCTGCCCTCCAGGCGCAGCTGAAGAACGAACTGACAGCCATCAACCAGTACTACATGCACTACCGCATGTACAAGCACTGGGGCTTTGAGGCGCTGGCCAAGATGGA
>JAEZZU010000216.1 GCA_023418355.1 Pseudomonadota bacterium
ACCAGCGATTTCTCATGGCCAAAATTTTCTGTATTGCCAACCAAAAAGGCGGCGTCGGTAAAACAACAACAGCAGTGAATCTGGCAGCAGGTCTGGCCAAAGTCGGTCAGCGGGTCTTGCTGGTGGACCTGGATCCTCAGGGCAATGCCACCATGGGTTCTGGCGTGGACAAGCGTGCGCTGGAGCTGAGCGTGTACGACGTGCTGCTGGAGTCGGCCTCGATCCAAGAAGCGGCTGTGCTGTCTGAAAAGTGCGGCTACCACGTGCTGGGCTCCAACCGCGAACTCAGCGGTGCAGAAATCGAATTGGTATCGCTGGAGCGCCGCAATGAGCGCCTCAAAGCTGCGATCGCCGCTGCAGACAAAGACTTTGACTTTGTGCTGGTGGACTGCCCACCCAGCTTGTCCATGCTGACCTTGAACGGCTTGTGCGCGGCGCACGGCGTGATCGTGCCCATGCAGTGCGAGTACTTTGCACTCGAAGGCCTGACCGACTTGGTCAACACCATCAAGCAGGTCCACGCCAACATGAACAAGGATTTGCAAATCATCGGCTTGCTGCGTGTGATGTTTGACCCACGCACCACGCTGCAGCAGCAGGTGAGCGAGCAGCTCAAGGCGCACTTTGGCGACAAGGTGTTTGACACCGTCATCCCGCGCAATGTGCGTCTGGCCGAAGCACCCAGCTATGGCCTGCCCGGTGTGGTGTTTGACCCCTCGGCCAAGGGCAGCAAGGCCTTTGTGGACTTTGCCAAGGAAATGGTCAAGCGCATCCAGAAGATGTGAATTTCAAGCCAAATTGCCCTTCAGGGCAGATCCAGCAAGCGCTAACAGCTATTAAAAGTGAAAGCTTCCGAATCCTCCCCCCTTGTTTTGTTGCTGCCCGGATGGCAGAACTCTGACGCCAGCCACTGGCAAAGCCTGTGGGAGCAGCTCCATGGTTACACCCGCGTGCAGCAGCATGACTGGCAGCGCCCGCTGCGCGGCGACTGGTCCATCCAGCTGCAGGAAGCGGTGCTGGACAGCGAGCGCGATGTGGTGCTGGTGGCCCACAGCCTGGGTTGCATTCTGACGGCCTGGTGGGCCGCGCATGCTCCGCTGGCCAGACAGAAGGTCAAGGGCGCTTTGCTGGTCGCTCCCGGCGATGTGGAGCGTGAAGACTTGCGCCAGATCCTGCCCGGCTGGTCACCTGTCATGCTGCAGCGCCTGCCGTTTCGCAGCGTGCTGGTGGGTAGCCAGAATGATCCTTACTGCAGCTTTGCCCGTGCCCAGCAGATGGCGCAGGCCTGGGGCTCGGAGTTCGTGGATCTGGGACCTGCCGGCCATATCAATTCCGACAGCGGGCTGGGTGACTGGGATGCCGGTCATGCCCTGCTGCAACAACTGATGAAAGACTAAGCCATGGTGACAAAGAAACCCAAAGGACTGGGTCGTGGCCTGGAAGCCCTGTTAGGCCCCAAGGTGGAAGAAAGCGCTGCGGCGGCCAGCACCGATGTGCCCAGCACCCTGCCTGTGACCGAGATGGTGGCGGGCCAGTACCAGCCCCGCACACGCATGGACGAAGGCGCGCTGTATGAGCTGGCCGAGAGCATCAAGGCCCAGGGCATCATGCAGCCGATTCTGGTGCGCAGGCTCGCCAAGGGCGAGCACGCTGGCAAGTACGAAATCATTGCTGGTGAGCGGCGCTTCCGTGCCTCCAAGCTGGCAGGATTGGACACCGTGCCTGTGCTGGTGCGCGATGTGCCGGATGAGGCCGCCGCCGCCATGGCACTGATTGAAAACATCCAGCGTGAAGACCTGAACCCGCTCGAAGAAGCGCAGGGCCTGGCGCGTCTGGTCAAGGAGTTCGATTACACGCATGAGCAGGCGGCGCAGGCTGTGGGGCGCTCTCGCTCGGCAGCGTCCAACCTGCTGCGCCTGCTGAATCTGGCGGAGCCCGTGCAGACCATGCTGATGGCCGGAGACCTGGATATGGGCCACGCCCGTGCTCTGCTGGCACTGGACCGTGCCGAGCAGATCAATGCAGCCAACCAGATCGCTGCCCGGAAGCTGTCCGTGCGCGAGGCCGAAGGACTGGTCAAGAAAATGGCCGAGCAGGTCGATGGCAGCAGTGCCCGCAAGGCGCAGAAAGCCGCCAAGTCGCGCGATGTGTTGCGCGTGGAAGAAGAGCTGTCAGACCTGCTGATGGCACAGGTGGAAGTGCGCGTGAAAAAACGTGTGAAGCGCGACGGCAAGTTCCACGACATGGGCGAGCTGGCCATCCAGTTTGGTTCGCTCGAAGAGCTCAATGGTCTGATTGAAAAACTGCGCGCTTGAGGCGCGAACCCGGTATGACTCGACTGCTGCCCTGGCCGCTGCCCGCTTTGTTGACCTGGGCTGCGTCCTGGGCAGTTTTTTTTCTGGCCAGCCGTGCGCTGCCCTGGTGGGGTGCCGTACTGCTGGCCTGCGCTGTGGGATCTGCAGCCAGCCTGCTCGGCGCCAGCTGGTGGCGCCGCTGCATGATTGCCGCAGGCTTTCCGCTGTCCTGGCTGGTGTTGGCTGCCGGCCAGATTCCTGCCTGGGGCTGGCTGATTCCGCTGGGCTTGCTGCTGCTGGTCTACCCCCTGAACGCCTGGCGCGATGCGCCGGTGTTTCCCACGCCTGCAGGGGCACTCGATGGTCTGGCGCAGCACATTGCCTTGCCTGAGGGGGCAAGGCTGCTGGATGCGGGTTGCGGCATGGGCGATGGTCTGCAGGCCCTGCACCGGGCATGGCCCAGCGCCAAAGTGCATGGCGTGGAATGGAGCTGGCCGCTGCGCTGGGTGAGCCAGCTGCGCTGCCCTTGGGCACGTGTGCGCCGTGGTGACATGTGGGCGGCAGACTGGTCGCAGTACGACCTGGTCTATCTGTTTCAGCGCCCCGAAACCATGAGCCGTGCAGCCGTCAAATCGCTCGGTGAGATGCCCGAAGGCGCATGGCTGGTGAGCCTGAATTTCCCCATCCCCGATGTCACACCGACCTACATCGACCAGCTCGATGATGGGCGTGAGGTCTATGCCTACCGCGCACCACTGGCTGAAGTGGACCGCGAAAGTGTGGAAGCCGATGAAGTGGCCGGCATGCTGGCCCCCAGCCCGCAGGGCATTGTGGTCAACGGCCAGCGCCTGTACCCCGGCAAGGGGCGTCCCGGCGGTACACCCAGGCACCGCTGAATACGCACGGAGCAGCTTCAGAACGGTGCTGCAGCGCCTTTTTGCTGGCCCAGAAAGGTGGTGGCACTCATGCCCACCGTGCGGCGCACCAGCGCGTTAAAAGCGCTGGGGGTGTAGCCCAGCTCCGCAGCAATCTGGGCAATGGGCAGCCGCCGTGCCGCCAGAGCGACGGCCTTGGCCAGTACGACCTGCTGCCGCCACTGCGTAAACGTGCAGCTCAGCTCGCTGCGAAACAGCCGCGCCACAGTGCGCAGGCTGGCACCTGTGTCCAGCGCCCATTGCTCCAGGGTTTCATGGTGTGTGGGGTCATCAATCACGGCTTCACACAGGTGCTTGAGGCGCTTGTCCTGCGGCAGGCGCACCCCCAGCTCAATCACCGGTGCGCGGCGGATTTCGTCGCAGAGCAGGGCGCTCAGATGCACTTCGCGCTCCAGCAGCTCAGGCGTCAAAGGTGCTGCCTGGTCGCTGCGTGTATCCATTTCCACGACCAGTGCCCGCAGCAGGGCGGAGGCTTCCAGCACCCGGCATTGCTGCCAGGTGGGGGCGTTCATCCAGCGCGACTGCGCGCCGCCGCCGCAGGCTTCGGGCAGAAAGTACAGGGTGTACAGGCGCGCTGTTTCCACCAGCGTCACCGCGTGTTCCACACCGGGTGGCACCCACACGGCGCGGTGTGGGGGAACGAGGTAGGTGGCATCGGGCAGGGAGACACGGATCACCCCGCCCGTAGAAATCGCCAGCTGCGCCCATGCATGGCGGTGCGGCATGATCAGTGTGTCCTTGTCCAGCTCGCGCATCTTGGAGCGCACGGGCCGCTGCGCATGCGGCTGGTAGAGCATGGGATCGAGCAGCGGAATCGCGGCCCTGGTGCGTGCATGGCGGTGCGGATTGCTGCTGGAAGATGCGGTGTGAGACATGGTCTGGAATTGGCAGATATGCACGATCTTTTGGCAGACTATCGCATACCTGCCGCAGCCGTGCTGACTAAGATGCGCGGCATGACGACTGCTTCCATGACCTCGGCTGCGCCTCCAGAACGCAGCGATATCCGCACCATCAGCCTGGTCGGCCTGGCCCACGGCTCTTCCCACTTTTTCCACCTGCTGCTGCCGCCACTGTTTCCGTGGCTGATTGCGGAGTTTGACTACAGCTATGCCCAGCTCGGGGTCATGGTGTCGCTGTTCTATGTCGTCTCTGGTGTGGGGCAGATGCTCTCGGGCTTTCTGGTGGACAAAGTGGGTGCACAGCGCGTGCTGTTTGCGGCGCTGACCAGTTTTGTGGTGGCAGGGCTGATTGCATCGGTGGCGCAGAACTACGTGATGCTGCTGGCGGCTTCCTTGTTTGCGGGGCTGGGCAATGCACCGTTTCACCCCGTGGACTTCACCATTCTCAACAAGCGCGTTACGGCCAAGCACATTGGCTATGCGTATTCGGTGCATGGCATCTCCGGCAACCTGGGCTGGGCCGCGGCACCGGTGTTCATGATGGGAATTACCGCTGCGACAGGCTCATGGCGCATGGCCTGCTTTTGCGGCGCCATGTTTGCAGCGATGGTGCTGGCCATCATGCTGATCAACCGCCGCTGGCTGGACGACAAGGCCTTTGATGCGCCTGCTGCCTCCAATGCAGCCGCTGGCCAGGGCAATGCAACGCCGGCGGAAGAGAGCCCTTTTGCCTATCTGAAGCTGCCTGCCGTGTGGCTGTGCTTTGCCTTCTTTTTCTTCAGCACGGTGGGGCTGAGCGCCGTGCAGAACTACGCCAGCACCGCCTTGCATCTGATGTATGAGCTGCCGCTGACACAGACTGCACTGGTGGTCACAGGCTTCATGCTCTGCGGCGCCGTGGGCATGGTGGGTGGCGGTTTTCTGGCCCAGCATGTGCGCCGTCTGGAGCTGACCATTGCGATCTTCCTGCTGCTCGCTGGTGGCTGTCTGGCACTGGTGGGCACGGGCTGGCTGCCAGGTTCGGTGGCGCTGATCGTGGCATCGGTAGCAGGTTTTGGCCATGGGCTGGCAGGCCCTTCACGTGACATGCTGATCAAGCGCGCCACCCCCGCAGGCAGCACCGGCCGCGTGTATGGCACGGTGTACTCGGGGCTGGATTCGGGCTTTGCGCTGGCGGCACCGATCTTTGGCTGGATGATGGACCACCAGCTGCACAGCCAGGTGTTTTATGGCGCAGGCATTGCGCTGGCGCTGAGCGTGTGGGCGGCGACTGCGGTGGGGGTGAATCTGCACCAGAAAAATACCCAGAGCGCTGCCTGAACGGCGCTGCTGCAGACAACAAAGGCCGCGAAAGCGGCCTTTGTCCTTACTGCGCAATCTGTGCGGCTTAGAACTGCCAGCGTACCTGGCCCAGCCCTTCAAAGGCCACCGTCACCAGATCACCGGCCTGCACTTCAGGGCAGCCCGTCCAGGTGCCGGTGGTCACCACGGTGCCCGCCGTGACCGTGCCGTAATGGGCCGTCACATGCTTGAGCCAGTCGGCCAGCAGCCAGGTGGGGTCTTGCAGGCTGTGTGTGCCGGTAAAGCGCTGGGCTTCGCCGTCGTTGATCTGCAGCGTGCAGACCTGCTGCGTCCAGTCGTGATTGCGCAGCGGCGCAAAGTCTTGCCAGGCGCTCAAGGCCAGACCGCCATGGCACTGGCCGTCGGCCAGCAGCGTCAGCGCAGGGGCCTTGAGGCCTTCACGCCAGCGGCTGTCCACCAGCTCGATGGCCACGGCATAGGCATCGACCAACTCGCGTGCGGATTCCGCCGTGAGTGCTGCGGCCTGTTCCCGGGTCACGTCCTGCTTGATGCGCAGCGCAATTTCGCCTTCTACGCCGCGCAGGCTGAAGACGGCCGCAGGAGCACTGGCAGTCTCTACTTCGGCCTGAATGCCGGGCTCTGGCAGGGGCGCATGGATCAGCTGGGCGGCATCACGTGCGGGGCCGCCTGACTTCCAGTAGCGTGGCACGCTGCCCTGTGGCCACCACTGGCGCACCAGTGCCAGTGCGTTTTGCACCGCGCGTGCATCGGCCGCGTCACGCAGCATATAGGCCACGTCAGCGCCGCTGGCCGTGCGCTCGCCCAGCTTGTGGCTCCACCACAGCGCATCGGCAATGGAGTAGCAGTCCTGTGGCAGCTCAGGGGTGAGCCTGACCCAGTCAGGCAGGATGTCTTCAGGGTCGTCCTTGGCCAGCAGATTCAAGCCCAGCGGTGGCTGGTTGGCAAAGGGAGAGGGGCCTGTGGAGCAGTAGCCCGTGGAGCAATCTTTTTCGGATTCGGTCGACATAGAGCGAATCATGGCAAAACCTGGAGGCATTGCGAAGCCGGGGCACATGTGCCCGCACAGTGTGGACAGGAATGCTCAGGCAATCAGCCAGAAATGCAGATCTGGTTTTGGCGCACGGAAAGATTTGTTACGCAATTGCAGTGCATGAAATTTGCAGAAATTGCCGTGTTTATTGCGCGGAATGTCGTGAAGATCTCTGGCATTGCATGAATATGCAAGAAATTTATAAGTGCAGAAGCAGGCGGCTTTGGACAGTACCAAGGCTTGCGCGTAGCCTGTAAAAAGCACTTCCGGCACCAGGCGGAAGGGGTTTCTTCACGAGAGGTGTATATGTCTGTGTATGAGCACTCCGCACTGTCGTCCAAGCATGCGTTACCGTCGTATCTGAATGCAGAGGAGGTCGGCCCATGGGGGACGTACCTGCAGCAGGTGGATCGCGTCACGCCCTATCTGGGCTCGCTGGCCCGCTGGGTAGAGACGCTCAAGCGCCCCAAGCGCATTCTGGTGGTGGATGTGCCCATTGAGATGGATGACGGCACGATTGCCCACTTCGAAGGCTACCGTGTGCAGCACAACCTCAGCCGTGGCCCCGGCAAGGGCGGCGTGCGTTTCCACCAGGATGTGACGCTGTCGGAAGTGATGGCATTGTCGGCGTGGATGTCGATCAAGAACGCGGCCGTGAACGTGCCTTACGGTGGTGCCAAGGGTGGTATCCGTGTCGATCCGCGCAAGCTCTCCAAGGGTGAGCTGGAACGCCTGACCCGCCGCTACACCAGCGAAATTGGCCTGCTGATCGGCCCCACCAAGGACATCCCCGCGCCCGACGTGAACACGAATGCGCAGATCATGTCGTGGATGATGGACACCTACTCCATGAACACCGGCGCAACGGCTACGGGCGTGGTCACGGGCAAGCCCATTGATCTGGGGGGGTCGCTGGGCCGCGTGGAGGCCACAGGCCGAGGTGTGTTCACCGTGGGTGTGGAAGCCGCCAAGCTGATCGGCCTGCCCGTGCAGGGTGCTCGGGTGGCAGTGCAAGGCTTTGGCAATGTGGGGGGGACAGCTGGTCGCCTGTTTGTGGACGCGGGTGCGCAGCTGGTGGCCGTGCAGGACCACACCGGCAGCATCTACAACCCGCTGGGCATGGATGCAGCAGCCCTGCAGGAGCATGTGCGCGAGCACGGCGGCGTCAAAGGCTTCCATGGTGCAGAAGCCATCGACGGTGATGCCTTCTGGTCCGTGGACTGCGACATTCTGATTCCCGCTGCGCTGGAAGGTCAGATCAACAAGGACAACGCCTCGCGCATCAAGGCGCGCATGGTGATTGAAGGTGCCAACGGCCCGACCACGCCTGAGGCGGATGACATCCTCCATGACAAGGGTGTGCTGGTACTGCCCGACGTGATCGCCAATGCCGGTGGTGTGACCGTGAGCTACTTCGAATGGGTGCAGGACTTCTCCAGCTTCTTCTGGAGCGAGGACGAAATCAATGCCCGCCTGGTGCGCATCATGCAGGAGGCATTTGCCGCGGTGTGGCGTGTGGCGCAGGAGAACAAGGTCAGCTTGCGCACCGCCACCTTTATCGTGGCCTGCAAGCGCATTCTGCATGCCCGCGAAGCGCGTGGTCTCTACCCTTGAGGTGACGTCAGCGTTCACAGCGAAGCGGCCCTGGGCCGCTTTTTTCATGCCATGTGGCTGGAAAAAAATGGACCGTCAGCGGCGCTGTGCCCGCGCCACCGACCACAGATAGTTCATCTCTGCACAGAACGGCTGGGCACAGGTGGCACGCCCCTGGTACTGGCAGCCTGCGCGGTTGCACAGACCGGCCTGCTCGTTGCCGTTTTTGCGCTGCCGGGGCTGGTTGGTACCGTCGGCCTCGGCCTGCAGCATCAGCAGCCAGGGGTCTTGCCCCCGCCCTTGCAGCATGGCCTGTACCTCTTGCTGTGAGAGGTAGGCGGGCATGTAGATCGCCGCTGCGGGGGCGGCCGCAGCTGCCTGAGCCAGGGGCTGAAATTCCAGCTGCAGGATGGCACTGGTGCGCATGGCCTGTGCAGCCACCGCAGCGGCGCTGCCAGGCACAGCCTGGGGTTGCATGACCAGACCAAAACTGCCGCTGGCCAGCTGCTGCACGCTGCCCGCAAAAGGCAGGGGCAGGAGTGCATTGCCCAGCTGCTGTGCTCCAGCGATGGAGGCTCCGCCGGGCAGTGCGGCTGCCAGTGTGGACTGTGCCTGTGCCCACGCGGCAGGCACGCGCAGGGTCAGCGTAAAGCCTCGTTCACCATCTGCGGCCTGGATGCTGCCTTGCTGCACCAGCCAGTTCTGCAGCTGCGGCAGCGGTGCGGAGCCCACCGGGCGCTGGGCCGAATTCGCTGCTGCGCTGCCTGCGGCGGTGGAGGCCTGTGCCGTGGCCACAGATGCACCCGCATGCTGCAGTACGGCCTGTGTCAGCTGTGCAGACCAGGACTGCACGCTCACCAGCTGCTGTGGCAGGGGCTGCTGGGCAGTGAACTGTTGCAGCAGGGCTGAGAGCAATTGCTGCATCTGGGGTGTGACCCCGCCTGCAGGCCAGCTGGCGGGCATGTCTACCTTGGTGGGCTGAACCTGGCTGACCAGCTGCTGTACCAGCTTGGCAAATGCTTCGAGCTTGATGGCCTGCTGGGCCTGTGGAGAAAGATCGACCGTATTGGCCAGTGCGGTCTGCATGGCCTGGACGATGGGAGCCAGAGAAGCGGTCTGGCTGACGCTGCTGGCCGGTGCAACAGGTGTGCTGGGCACCGCGCCGGTGGTGGCAGAAGTGGAGTCTCCATGGCCGCCAGAACTGGGGGTGATGGACTGAATGGGCAATACGGAGGAGGGAGGAATGCTGGGAGTCACACCGCCACTCTAGAGGAAAACCACGTTCGTTGGCAGCTGCGGACACATCGTGCCAGCCTCGATGTGAGGAGGCATGCATTCAGCGGGGGCTGAGACATCGCACAATGGCGGCAGTGAAAGGTCTGGATATGTCTCAGCAAGAATTCTTGATTGCCCTGCAAAACCGCCTCGGTGCGGATGTTGTATTGACCGGCGACGCGATTGAAGCGCGCTACCACACGGACTGGAGCGGTACGCCCCCCGTGCAGCCCCTGGCGCTGGTGCGTCCACGCAGCACCGAAGAGGTGAGCGCCGCGCTGCGCCTGTGCCATGCGCACCGCATCGCCGTGGTGCCCCAAGGTGGTTTGACCGGACTGGCAGGTGCCGCCGTGCCTGTGGAGGGCTGTGTGGCCATTTCCATGGAGCGCATGAATGCGATTGAAGACATCAACCCCCGCTCCATGCTGATGACGGTGCAGGCTGGCGTCACGCTGCAGGCCGCGCAGGAAGCGGCCGTGGAAGCCGGCATGGTGTTTGGCGTGGACCTGGGTGCGCGCGGCAGCTGCCAGATTGGTGGCAATGTCTCCACCAACGCCGGTGGCAATGGCGTGCTGCAGCACGGCATGATGCGCGAGCAGGTGCTGGGCCTGGAAGTGGTGCTGGCCGACGGCACGGTGCTGCCCATGCTGCGCCCCATGATCAAGAACAACACGGGCTATGACCTCAAGCACTTCTTCATCGGTGCCGAAGGCACGCTGGGTGTGATCACGCGCGTGCTGCTGCGTCTGCGTCCCATGCCTAAGGCCAAGGTGACAGCGCTGGTAGCCATGCCGGGCTTTGACGAATCGCTGGCCGTGCTGCAACGCATGCAGCAGCACTTTGGCAACAGCGTGGCTGCGTTTGAGCTGATGTGGGACAGCTTTGTGCAGACCTCCATCCGCTGGCAGAAACTGCAGGCGCCGTTTGCCGAGAGCCACCCCTTCCTCGCGTTGATTGACATTGACGGCAAGGACGAAGCCAGCCTGCGTGAAGCTGTGGAAGAAGCGCTGGGTGAAGCCATGGAAGCCGGTGATGTGCTGGATGCCGTGATTGCCCAGTCCCAGACCCAGGCCAAGACCCTGTGGAAGCTGCGCGAAGCACCGGCCGAGATGAACACCAACATGCATCCACCGATCAACTTTGACGTGAGCCTGCCTCAATCGGAAATCGGCAAATTCGCCGAAGCTTGCCAAGCTGCGTTTGACGCACGCTGGCCAGGCAACCACTCCATCTTCTTTGGCCACGTGGGCGACGGCAATCTGCACGTCTCCACCGATGGCAAGACCGTGAATGGCGAGTGCGATGCGGTGGAAGCCGAGCTGTACCGCATCGTTGGTGAGTTCCACGGCTCCGTCTCCGCCGAGCACGGCATTGGCCTGCACAAAAAGCCTTATCTGGCGCTGAGCCGCACACCACAGGAACTGGCGGGCATGCGTGCCATCAAGGCGGCGCTGGACCCGCTCGGGTTGATGAACCCCGGCAAGGTGTTCTGACTCCAGTATTGATTTCCGCGTTCGTGCGAAGCCCGATGGCATGGGTGCCATCGGGCTTTTTTGTTGTGGTGCGCAGGAACCCAGGCAGCGTGCAAAGCTGGTGCACGCCTTGCCTGCACAAGGTGCGCAGTCGCTTGCCGGGTCCGCTGAAAAGGGCTTTTCGTGCCAACGCAGGCTGGCACAGCGTTTGCAGTACTCGCCGGGACAGGACATGTTGCACTGGCAGACCGTACATCCAGCAAGGCTGTGGGCGGGACCAAGCTGTCTAGACATGACTGATCAACCCCTTGCGCACTGGTTGCACCGCCTGGCAAATGCAGGCGGCTTTGTGGCTGGTGTGGATCTGTTGTTTCCACCTTGACCTAGGAGGGTTCATGGCCTCGACATCACAGCGCAGAAATGCGTGCATTTGGAAGATGGGATTGCTAGCTGCGTGCGCAGTGGGAGCCATACACACGGCTTCAGCACAGGAAACCAAGATTGTGCTGGGCATGTCGGGGTGGACAGGTTTTGCTCCGCTGACCCTGGCGGACAAGGCAGGTATTTTCAAAAAGAATGGCCTGCAGGTGGATCTGAAGATGATCCCGCAGAAGGACCGCCACCTGGCGCTGGCCTCGGGCGCCATCCAGTGCGCAGCCACCACCATTGAGACGCATGTGGCCTGGAATGCCAATGGTGTGCCCATCGTGCAGATCTTCCAGATGGACAAGTCGTATGGCGCTGACGGCATGGCGGCGCGCAATGACATCCAGAGCTTTGCCGACCTCAAGGGCAAGACCGTGGCTGTGAGTGCCCCCGGCACCTCGCCGTACTTTGGTCTGGCGTGGATGCTGAGCAAGAACGGCATGTCGATCAAGGACGTGAAGACCGTCTCGCTCGAACCCCAGCCGGCAGCGCAGGCCTTTGTCGCAGGCCAGAACGATGCGGCCATGACCTACGAACCCTACCTCTCCACCGTTCGTGCCAATCCGGCGGCTGGAAAGATCTTGACCACGACCCTGGACTACCCCTGGGTGATGGACAGCGTGGGATGTGATCCCAAGTGGCTCAAGGCCCATCCGGAGGCCGCGCAGGCGCTGACCAAGTCGTACTTCGAAGCGCTGGACATGATTGCGTCCGAGCAGGACAAGAGCTTCGAAATCATGGGTGCAGCGGTCAAGCAGACTGGTGAGCAGTTTGGCAAGTCGGCCTCATTCCTGAAGTGGGCCAACAAGGAAGCCAACCAGAAATTCTTTGCCAATGACCTGGTGCCTTTCATGCAGGAGTCCGCCGTCATCCTCAAGGAAGCGGGCGTGATCCGCAAGCTGCCTGACGATTACAGCGTGATGTACGACACCAGCTTCATCCAGTAAGCCCAGACGAGGATTTTGAGTATGGAAGCGGTATCTCCTTCTGTTCAGACCACCTCTGAGGCTGCGGCAAAAGCGGTATCGCCTCCTGCGCGCAAACCCTCCAGGTCTCGCCGCTGGGCACCATTGGAGCCTGTGTCTGGCACGGCCAAATGGGTGCTGGGCGTTGCTTTCTTCGTGCTGTTTTTGCTGGTGTGGAGCGCGGCCACGCTGGGCGGCATGGTGTCTCCCACGTTTTTGGCCAGCCCCGTCACCATGGCGCAGGAAGCCGTGCTGCTGTTTACCGAATACGGCTTTCACCGTGACATCGGCATGACCGTCTGGCGTGTCATGGGCGGCTTTGTATTGGCCGCTGCGCTGGCCGTGCCACTGGGCATTGCCATGGGAGCATGGAAGCCCATTGAGGCCTTCTTTGAACCCTTTGTGTCGTTTTGCCGTTACCTGCCTGCTTCAGCCTTTATTCCGCTGCTGATTCTGTGGGCCGGGGTGGGCGAGCTGCAGAAGCTGCTGGTGATCTTCATTGGCACGTTCTTCCAGGTCACGCTCATGGTGGCCGTCACCGTGGGCAGTGCCCGCAAGGATCTGGTGGAAGCCGCCTACACGCTGGGCGCAAGCCATGCCGGCATCGTGCGCCGCGTGCTGATTCCGGGCGCTGCCCCCGGCATTGCGGAAACGCTGCGTCTGGTCCTGGGCTGGGCCTGGACCTATGTGATCGTGGCAGAGCTCATCGGCTCGTCCTCGGGCATTGGCCACATGATCACGGACAGCCAGGCGCTGCTCAATACCGGCCAGATCATCTTCGGCATCATCGTGATTGGCCTCATCGGGCTGGTGTCGGACTTCATTTTCAAGACCATCAACCGTCGCATGTTCGAGTGGAGCACCCTGTGATGAACCAGCTCTCTATCCAAGGTGTTTCGCGCACGTTCACCAACTCCAGGGGTGTGAGCACCCAGGCGCTGCTGCCGGTGGATTTCGAGGTGCGCGAGAACGACTTCGTCACCATCCTGGGCCCTTCGGGCTGCGGCAAATCCACCATGCTGCGCATTGTTGCGGGGCTGGACTTTCCCACCACGGGACAGGTGCTGCTCGATGGACAGGCCGTGGAAGGCCCGGGCGCGGACCGGGGCATGGTGTTCCAGAGCTACACGCTGTTCCCGTGGCTGACGATCGAGCAGAACATCCGCTTCGGCCTGCGCGAGAAAGGCGTGAGCGAAGCCGTACAAAAGGAACGCAGCGACTACTTCATTGCCAAGGTGGGGCTGCGCGGCTTCGAGCAGCACTTTCCCAAGCAGCTGTCCGGCGGCATGCAGCAGCGCACGGCCATTGCGCGTGCGCTGGCCAATGATCCCAAGATCCTGCTCATGGACGAGCCCTTTGGGGCACTGGACAACCAGACCCGCGTGCTCATGCAGGAGCTGCTGCTGGGCATCTGGGAGTCCGAGCGCAAGACGGTGCTGTTTGTCACGCATGACATTGACGAGGCCATCTTCATGGCCAACCGCGTGGCCGTGTTCAGCGCCCGTCCGGGCCGCATCAAGTCGGACATTCCGGTGCCGCTGCCGCACCCGCGGCACTACACGATCAAGACCTCGCCCGAGTTCATGGAACTCAAGGCGCGGCTGACCGAAGAAATTCGCGCCGAGACACTGGCTGCGGCCGCCCACTGAAAACGCCGCCAGGAGTCCACATGCGTACCGGGCACTCCGAACCACTGCACGCCACAGCGGTGCATGAATCCCCTGTGGCGCTGTACCAGCAGATCAAAAGCCATGTGACCCAGCACATTGCGGACGGCTCCTGGCCGGCCGGGGCGCGTGTGCCTTCGGAGCAGACGCTGGTGCAGCAGTTTGGCGTGGCACGCATGACGGTCAACCGTGCGCTGCGCGAGCTGGCGGAGCAGGGCCTGATCGTGCGCGTGCCTGGTGTGGGTTCGTTTGTGGCCGAGAACAAGCCGCAATCGAATTTGCTGCGTATCGCCAATATCGCGCAGGAAATTGCGCGGCGCGGCCATGACCACCGCTTTGAGCTGATCGTGATGCAGCGTGTGGCGGCCTCGCCGGAGGTGGCTGCAGCGCTGGAGCTGGAGGTGGCCAGCTCCGTCTTCCATCTGCAGGGCGTGCACTTTGAAAACGAAGTGCCGGTGCAGCTGGAAAACCGCTACGTCAATCCGCGCATGGCCCCGGATTTCATGGCTCAGGACTTCACGCGTGAGCAGCCCTCGGCCTATCTGGTGCGCAATGTGCAGTTTGACCAGATGGAGCATGTGGTCGATGCCATGCTGCCCACCGCCGAGCAGGCGCGCTGGCTGCAGATGCCGCCCGAGCAGCCGTGTCTGGTGCTGACGCGTCGCACCTGGCTGCGCGGCACGCCGGTGACCTGGGTCCAGTGCGTGCACCCCGGCATGCGCTACCGGCTGGGGAGCCGCTTCCGCACGGACACCGTGCACGAGATGTAAAGCTTTTTGCGCCGCTGCATGACGCAGGTCATGCGCGGTTTTTTAAATGTATAGACAGGTATAGCCATGCAACTTCACACAGCTTCTTGTACGACAGCGGGCCTGGTGCTCGACCCCGGCCATGTCAGCCTTGCGCAGCTGCGCGCGATCGCGCAGGGCGGGGTGCCACTGCAGCTGGAGGACACGGCCTATGCGGCCATGCAGGCCGCGCTGGAGCATGTGCAGCACATCGTGGAAGAAGACCAGGTGGTCTATGGCATCAACACCGGCTTCGGCAAGCTGGCCTCGACGAAGATTGCACAGGACCGCCTGGCCGAGCTACAGCGCAATCTGGTGCTGTCCCACAGCGTGGGCACGGGGGAGCCGCTGCAGGACGAGGTGGTGCGCCTGGTGCTGGCCACCAAGGCCATCAGCCTGGCGCGTGGCCACTCGGGCGTGCGCAGCAGCCTGGTCGATGCCCTGCTGGCGCTGTACAACGCCAACGTCTTGCCGGTCATCCCCAGCAAGGGTTCGGTTGGCGCTTCGGGCGATCTGGCACCCCTGTCGCACCTGGCCTGCGTGCTGATCGGCGAAGGCCAGGCCAAGGTCAACGGGGTCGTGGTGTCCGGCCGGGAAGCGCTGCAGCACGTGGGGCTGCAGCCTTTCGAGCTGGGGCCCAAGGAAGGGCTGGCCCTGCTCAATGGCACGCAGGTATCAACGTCGCTGGCGCTGTCCGGCCTGTTCGCCGCTGAAAACGTTTTTGCAGCCGGGTTGGTGGCTGGGTGTCTGACGCTGGAGGCCATCAAGGGCTCGGTCAAGCCGTTTGATGCGCGCATCCATGCCGCACGCGGGCAGCTCGGGCAGATCGATGTGGCCACGGCCGTGCGCGATCTGCTGGAAGGCAGTGCCATCGACCCCTCGCACCCGAACTGTGGCCGGGTGCAGGACCCGTATTCCATCCGCTGCGTGCCCCAGGTCATGGGGGCCTGCCTGGACAACCTGCGCCATGCGGCGCGCGTGCTGGTGACCGAGGCCAATGCCGCATCGGACAACCCCCTGGTGTTCGACAACGGTGACGTGATTTCGGGCGGCAACTTCCACGCCGAACCTGTGGCCTTTGCGGCCGACATCATCGCGCTGGCGGTGGCCGAGATCGGCGCCATTTCCGAGCGCCGCATGGCCTTGCTGCTGGACACCGGGCTGTCGCGCCTGCCGGCCTTCCTGGTGGAGGACAGCGGCGTCAATTCCGGTTTCATGATCGCGCAGGTGACGGCTGCCGCGCTGGCGGCGGAAAACCAGTGCTTGGCCCATCCGAGCAGCGTCACCAGCCTGCCCACCTCGGCCAACCAGGAGGACCATGTGTCCATGGCGACCTATGGTGCACGCCGCCTGGCCGACATGACGCGCAACACCGCCGTCATCGTCGGCATCGAGGCCATGGCCGCCGTGCAGGGCATGGACTTTGACCGCAGCCTGCCGAGTTCTGCGCTGATGGAGGCGCAGTACGCACAGATTCGCAGCCAGGTGCCTTATCTCGACAGGGACCGCTACCTGGCCCCCGACATCGAGCGCATGCGCCTGTGGGCCTTGCAGGGTGCCTGGCCCGCTGCCATCACCCGCCATCTGCCCAGCTACGCCTGAGTCTGGTTTCCCCCGTCTTTTTTCCTGCAGGAGCTTTGCCATGAACGCCCCCCACACCCCCGTTGCCGCCGATCCACGCTACGACGCCAGCCGCGAAATCCGTGCCCCGCGCGGCACGCAGCTGCATTGCAAGAACTGGCTCACTGAAGCGGCCTACCGCATGATCCAGAACAACCTGGACCCCGACGTGGCCGAGAACCCCAAGTCCCTGGTGGTCTATGGCGGCATTGGCCGCGCGGCGCGCAACTGGGAGTGCTTTGACCAGATCCTGGCGTCGCTTCAGAAGCTGGAGGCGGACGAGTCACTGCTGATCCAGTCCGGCAAGCCCGTGGGTGTGTTCAAGACCCACCCCGACGCGCCGCGCGTGCTGCTGGCCAACTCCAACCTCGTGCCCAAGTGGGCGAACTGGGAACACTTCAACGCACTGGACCAGCAGGGCCTGTTCATGTACGGCCAGATGACGGCGGGCAGCTGGATTTACATCGGTGCGCAGGGCATTGTGCAAGGCACCTTCGAAACCTTTGTGGAGGCGGGCCGCCAGCACTACAACAACGACCTGACCGGCAAGTGGATTCTCACCGCCGGCCTGGGTGGCATGGGCGGTGCACAGCCGCTGGCGGGCGTGCTCGCCGGGGCCTGTGTGCTGGCGATCGAGTGCAAGCAAAGCAGCATCGACTTCCGCCTGCGCACGCGCTATGTGGACAAGCAGGCCAGGGATCTGGACGATGCGCTGGCGCTGATTGCGCACCACACGGCGCGCGGTGAAGCCGTGTCGATCGCGCTGCTGGGCAATGCTGCGGAAATCCTGCCGGAGCTGGTACGCCGAGCCAAGGCGGGCGGTATCAAGCCCGATATCGTGACCGACCAGACCTCGGCCCACGATCTGGTCAACGGTTACCTGCCCGCAGGCTGGACGGTGGAACAATGGCGGGCGGCAGCGGCCGATCCTGCGCAGCATGCCGCGCTCAGGAAAGCCGCCGCGCAAAGCTGCGCCGTGCATGTGCAGGCCATGCTGGACTTCCAGGCCATGGGCATTCCCACGGTGGACTACGGCAACAACATCCGCCAGGTGGCCTTCGATGAAGGCGTAAAGAACGCCTTTGACTTCCCCGGCTTTGTGCCCGCCTACATCCGCCCGCTGTTCTGCGAGGGCAAGGGGCCGTTCCGCTGGGTGGCGCTGTCGGGCGACCCCGAAGACATCTACAAGACGGACGCCAAGATCAAGGAGTTGTTTCCTGAGAACAAGCACACCCACCGCTGGCTGGACATGGCGCGCGAGCGCATCGCCTTCCAGGGGCTGCCGGCCCGCATCTGCTGGCTGGGTCTGGGCGAACGCCACAAGGCGGCGCTGGCCTTCAACGAGATGGTGAAGAACGGCGAGCTGAAGGCACCCATCGTGATTGGCCGTGACCACCTGGACACCGGCTCCGTCGCCAGCCCCAACCGCGAAACCGAGGCCATGAAGGACGGCACGGATGCCGTCTCCGACTGGCCGCTGCTCAACGCCCTGCTCAACACCGCAGGCGGTGCCACCTGGGTCAGCCTGCACCACGGCGGCGGCGTGGGTATGGGCTACTCGCAGCATGCGGGCGTGGTCATCGTGGCCGATGGCACGGATGAGGCGGCGGCCCGCCTGAACCGCGTGCTGTGGAACGACCCCGCCACGGGCGTGATGCGACACGCCGATGCGGGCTACGAGGCCGCGATTGCCGCAGCCAAACGCCATGGCCTGAAGCTGCCCATGGTCAAGTAAGGCGCAGCCGTATGCAGCGTTTTGACCTGTCTGCCATCGTGCCCAGCCCCTGGAAAAACGGGGGCGGCAGCACCCAGGAAATTGCCTGTTGGCCCGCCGGTGCGGGCATGGACGACTTTGCCTGGCGCATCAGCGTGGCCACCATAGACCGGGATGGCGCCTTCTCGCGCTTTGCCGGCATCGACCGGCAGATCATGCTGCTCGACGGGGGCGGTGTGCGGCTGCGCAGCCAGGGGACGGACGTCGTGGTGGACCATGTCCTGCAGCAATGCGGCCAGCCGTTTGCGTTTGCGGGGGAGGCGCCGCTGGACTGCACGCTGCTGGGCCGTGTGTCGCGGGACTTCAATGTCATGACGCGGCGCGGGCAGTGGGCCGCGCAGGTGGCGGTGCACGAGGACGTGGTACCCGCCACCGCAAGCGCTGCCGGGCTGTGCATGGTGCTGCAAGGCAGCTGGGAAGATGCGCAGGGTCAGCGGTTCGATGCGGAGCAGGGCCTCTGGTGGACCGCTGCGGCCCCGCTGGGGGCGTGGCGTCCGTGCACGGCCCGGGCGCGCATGGTGCAGGTGCTGTTGCGGCAGCTGGAATCTGTATGAAATTGGCTGCTAACGCAGATGTAGCAAGCGCAGGCAGCTATGAAATCAAGAGGTAATACATGACGCCGTGTGACTGGATGGATATGCCAAGTGCCGATGGCTGCTGGCGGCCGGTACGGCTGGTCGGGGAGATGGTGCAGCCCGATGTGCCGGTGCCGGAGGGCACCGGGGCCTGCGTGGTGGTGCAGGCCGGCAAGATCGCCTGGATCGGGCCGGAAAACGCCGTGCCCGCGGCCTATGCCACACTGCCCGTACATGATGGCCGCAACATGCTGCTTACGCCGGGCCTGGTGGACTGCCACACGCATCTGGTCTATGGCGGTGAGCGGGCCAACGAGTTCGCCATGCGGCTGGCGGGTGCCAGCTACGAAGCCATTGCGCGCGCTGGTGGCGGCATTGTCTCCAGTGTGCAGGCCACGCGCGAGGCGTCGGAGGACGAGCTCTTTGCCCTGGCCCTGCCACGCCTGCAGCAGCTGCTGGACGAGGGCGTGTGCGCCATCGAGATCAAGTCGGGCTACGGCCTGTCGCTGGCGCATGAGCGCAAGCAGCTGCGCGTGGCCCGTCGCCTGGGCGCGCACTGTGGCGTGACGGTGCGCACCACCTTCCTGGGCGCGCACGCGCTGCCGCCCGAATACGCGGGGCGCAGCCAGGCCTATGTCGATCTGGTGTGCGAGGAAATGCTGCCCGCACTGGTGGCGGAAGGGCTGGTCGATGCCGTCGATGTGTTCTGCGAGCGCATCGCGTTCTCGCTGGCCGAGACCGAGCAGATCTTTCAGGCCGCACAGCGCCTGCAGGTGCCGGTCAAGCTGCATGCCGAGCAGCTCTCGAACATGGAAGGTGCCGCGCTGGCCGCACGCTATGGCGCGCTGTCCTGCGACCACATCGAGCACCTGTCCGAAACCGGCATTGCCGCCATGCAGGCCGCCGGCACCGTGGCCGTGCTGCTGCCCGGCGCGTTCTACATGCTGCGCGACACGCAGGTGCCGCCGATTGAGGCGCTGCGCAAGGCTGGCGTGCCCATGGCGGTCTCCACCGACCACAACCCCGGCACCTCCCCCGCGCTGAGCCTGCTGCTCATGGCCAACATGGCCAGCACGCTGTTCCGTCTGACCGTGCCGGAGGCACTGGCCGGCATCACCCGCCATGCGGCCCAGGCGCTGGGGCTGGAACGCGAGCACGGTGTACTGGCCGCAGGTCGCCCCGCCCACATGGTGCTGTGGCCCGTGCAGCATGCGGCGGAGCTGGTCTACTGGCTCGGCCACAAGCCCGATTGCACCGTCGTGCGCCAGGGGCGCATTGCGCGCCGCACGGTTTTCCCGCTTCAGGATGCCTCTCATGCCTTTTGATTACACCGCCTTTGCGCGCCCTGCGGTGCGCGCGCTGCCCGCCTACAACGCCGGACTGTCCTCGGAGATGGTGCGTGCACGCTATGGCGTGCAGCACATCGCACGGCTGGCGAGCAATGAAAACCCCTGGGGGGCCAGCCCGGCCGTGGCCCAGGCGCTGGCCGCTGCGAGCACCCGGGTGGGCCACTACCCGGATGCACAGTCCAGCGCGCTGCGCCAGCAGCTGGCCCGTGATCTGGACCAGGCGCCGGAGCGCCTGTGCTTTGGCAATGGCTCTGAAGACCTGATCAAGTGCCTGTGCGAGGTGTTCCTGTCACCTGGAGACACAGTGCTCACCCAGAAGCCGACCTTTGGCCTGCACCAGATCTACCCCGAGATGCTGGGCGCGCAGGTCGAGCTGCTGGACCTCACGCCCGACTTCCAGATGGACGTGCAGGCCTGGTGCGAGGCCCTGGCGCGCGTGCCCAAGCTGGCCTTCCTGCCCAATCCCTCGAACCCCGTGGGCTGCATGTTCGATGACGCCGCGATGCAGCGCATGGTGGCGGCCACCAGCGAGCAGACGCTGCTGGTGGTCGATGAAGCCTATGTGGAATACGCGCGCTGCACACCGGGCTATCCGGACACGCTGGCGCTGCTGCAGCAACGCCGCGGCCCCTGGATGGTGCTGCGCACCTTTTCCAAGGCCTGGGGGCTGGCCGGCCTGCGCGTGGGCTACGGCATTGCGGGGGATGCGGCGCTGGCGGGCTGGCTGGACAAGGTGCGCACGCCGTTCAATGTGAACAGCATGGCCCAGGCCGCCGCACTGGCCGCCTGGCAGGACCCGGCACACATGCAGCAGTGCGTGGCGCACACCGTGGCCCTGCGCGAGGCGCTGCGCGCGCAGCTGCTGGCGCTGGCCGCGCCGGGTCAGCCTCTGGCGGGGCTGCGCATTGCGCCTTCGGCCACCAATTTCCTGTTTCTCGATGTGGGCCGCCCCGGCGCCGCGGTGGCTGAAGCCCTGCTGCGCCAGGGCGTGATCGTCAAGCCCTGGAAGGAAGCGGGCTACACCCACTGCCTGCGCGTGTCCATTGGCACCGAGGCAGACAACACCCGCTTTGTGCAGGCTCTGGTGCAGGCGCTGCAGACCGTGGAGGACGCCGCATGAGCGAGCACCTGCAGCAGTGCTTTGCGGCGCATGCCTTGCTGCCGCAGGGGTGGCAGCGCCATGTGCTGCTGCGCTGGAATGCGCAGGGGCAGCTCACGCAGGTGCTGGCGGACCAGACACCGCCGCAGGGCGTGGTGCAGGCCGACTATGTGATTCCGGGCCTGCCGAACCTGCACTCGCATGCGTTTCAGCGCGCCTTCAGCGGGCTGACCGAGTACCGCGGCCAGGCCCAGGACAGTTTCTGGAGCTGGCGCCAGCTGATGTACGGCTTTGCCCAGCGCATCAGCCCCGAGATGCTGCGCCAGATTGCGACATGGCTGTATGCCGAGATGCTGGAGGCGGGCTACACCTCGGTGTGCGAGTTCCATTACGTGCACCACCAGCCCGGCGGGCAGCCCTATGCCTCGCCCACGACCATGTGCGAGGCCTTGCTCGATGCCGCGCAGACCGTGGGCATGGGCCTGACGCTGCTGCCCGTGCTCTACCAGAGCAGCGGTTTTGGCGGACAGCCGGCCCGCGAGGACCAGCGCCGCTTTCTGCAGCAGACTGAGGCGCTGCTCGGCTGGATCGAAGCCCTGGCCCCACGCTGCGCCGCCCAGGGGGCGGTCATTGGCCTGGCCCCGCATTCGCTGCGCGCCGTGCCGCCGCAGAGCCTGCAGCAGGCCGTTGCAGACCTGCATGCGCTGCTGCCGCAGGCGCCGGTGCACATTCACATTGCCGAGCAGGTGCAGGAAGTGCAGGACTGTCTGGCCTGGAGCGGGCAGCGCCCGGTGCAGTGGCTGCTGGACCATGCGCCTGTCGATGCGCGCTGGTGCCTGGTGCATGCCACGCACATGACGCCGGACGAGTACGCAGGCGCTGCGCGCAGCGGTGCGGTGGCGGGCCTGTGCCCCACCACGGAAGCCAATCTGGGGGACGGCATCTTCGATCTGCCGCAGTGGCTGGCGCACGGCGGCCGCTGGGGCGTGGGCTCGGACAGCCATGTCTGCGTGAACGCCGCCGAAGAGCTGATGCTGCTCGAATACGGCCAGCGCCTGCAGCTGCGCCAGCGCAATGTGGGGGCCTCGGCGTCACACCCGGCCGTGGCCACGGCGCTGCTGCAGCAGGCCGTCGCCGGTGGCGCACAGGCCAGTGCCCGCCCCATCGCCGGGCTGGCCGTGGGGCAGCAGGCGGACTTTGTGGTGCTGTCTGCCGACCATGTGGCGCTGGCAGGGCTGGATGCGGACCAGGCGCTGGCCGGGCATGTGTTCGCCAGCCAGCGCAGCTCTGCCATTGAGGCCGTCTGGGTGGCCGGCCAGCAGCGTGTAACCCGGGGCCGGCATGCCCTGCATGCCGATGCCGCCCGTGATTTCCTTCGTGTCCGCCAGCAGATGCTGGCGGCTTCCTAGCCCTTGACGAGAAAGATGTCTGTCATGCACAGCAGCTCCCCACCCATGTTCACCTTCCACCAGGGCACGGTGCCCCTGCTGGTTTCCATGCCCCATGCCGGCACCCATGTGCCGCCGGACATTGCACAGACGTTCACCGACGAAGCCCGCCAGGTGCCCGATACCGACTGGCATTTGCCGCAGCTCTACGCCTTTGCCAAGGCCATGGGGGCCTCGCTGCTGGCGGCCACGCATTCGCGCTATGTGGTGGACCTGAACCGCCCGCCGAACGGCGAGAGCCTGTACCCCGGCCAGAGCGTCACCGCGCTGTGCCCGGTCGATACCTTTGACGACACGCCGATCTACCTGGACCAGCGCAAGGCCGTGGCGGCCGAGGAAGTGGAGCGCCGCAAGGCCCTGTACTGGCAGCCCTACCATGACCAGTTGCAGGCAGAACTGGAGCGCCTGCTGGCCGTGCACGGCAAGGTGGTGCTGTGGGATGCGCACTCAATCCGTTCGGTGCTGCCGCGCTTTTTTGAGGGCCGGCTGACCGATCTGAATCTGGGCTCCGCCGGCGGCAAAAGCTGCGATCCCGCGCTGGCGAACGCCTTGCTGGAGATTGCACAGCAGGCACCGGGCCACACCGCCGTGCTCAATGGCCGTTTCACCGGGGGCTACATCACGCGCCACTATGGCGATCCGGCGCGCAACATCCATGCCGTGCAGCTGGAAATGACCCAGTGCAGCTATATGCAGGAAACTCTGCCTTTTGACTACCTGCCGGAACGCGCCGCCGCCATCCAGCCCACCCTGGAACAACTGCTTGGCAAGGCGCTGGCCTTTGCCACTGCATGACCCTGCCGCTGTTTGACGTCGAACCCCAGTCCCCGCAAGCCATTGCAGACGGTGCCGTGTTGCTGCGCGGCTGGGCTGCGGTGAACGACATGCAGTGGATTGCCGCGGTGCAGCAGGTGCTGGACCAGCAGCCATTGCAGGCGGCGTACACGGCCAGCGGCCTGCCCATGTCGGTGCGCACCAGCAATTGCGGGGAGTGGGGCTGGGCGGCCAGCCGCAACGGCTATGGCTATACGCGCAGCGATCCGGCCACGGGCAAGCCCTGGCCTGCCATGCCTCTCTTTTTGAAGCAGCAAGCGCAGACACTGTCTGCGCAAGCAGGCTATTTGGGCTTTGATCCCGATGTCTGCCTGATCAACTGCTACACCGTCGGCGCCAAGATGGGCCTGCACCAGGATGCCGATGAAAAGGACAAGACCGCACCGATTGTTTCTGTGTCGCTGGGCTTGCCCTGCACCTTTGTATGGGGCGGCCTGCAGCGCTCTGACCCGGTGCGCAGCTTTCGCTTGGAGCATGGCGATGTGCTGGTCTGGGGCGGCGCTTCGCGCATGGTGTTTCATGGCGTGCGACCGCTGCAGGCCGGGCAGCACCATCTGCTGGGTGCGCAGCGCTGGAATCTGACCTTTCGCATGGCGCAGCGCAGTTATGCGATTTCACAATAACTCTTCCATCATTGGAGGGAATTGTGTATGCCGCAATTTTTTAAACCTGAACAAGAAGAAGCATTCTTGCAGTGGGAGCAAGCGCATCCTCATGGTTTTTTTGTGAATTCAAGCCCTGGTCGCTGGAATCCGAAATACTTGGTTGCCCACGACATTGGATGTAGCTCCGTTCATAGGCATAAAGGGCGGATGCTCCAGTATTCAAAGCATTGCTTTGAAAGCGTAGAAGAGTTTTTTCAATTCTTTGAACAGCAAGGAGGCTCTCTACTTCGCTATTCATGCCAACAGTGCAAGATTGCTCGCCGGTTTGCAACCAACGATTTTTCACAACTTCAGTATCTGGAAAAGTTATTGCGAACTTCTTATGAAGTTGAAGGCAAGCAGATGCCAATGCCCAAAGGCCTGCTGAAACCGGAAAAAAGGTTGGTGCAGGCAAGGGCAGAGTTTGTCAGAGACCCTTCCGTGGTTGCATGGGTCCTGGATCAAGCGAAAGGACGCTGCGAGTGCTGTGGAACATCCCATACCTTCCTTACGGACAGTGGCCAGATGTATCTGGAGGTGCATCACGTAGTACCTCTGGCAGAAGGCGGCCCTGATACCCCGCAAAACGCCGTCGCTGTTTGCCCTACCTGCCACCGTGCATTGCACTACGCCAGCGATAGGCAGGAGCGAAGAGAGAAACTGTATGGGAGTCTTGAGCGCTTACGGCGCCCCCAACGCCGTTGAAGATGCGCTGTATCTTCTGAGGGGTTCAGGTGGCAAACCTACAATCAACCCCTATGAGCCTGCCTAACTACACCCGCGCCCAAGAACTGCCCGCACTGCTGCAACAGCGTATCGCCATCCTCGATGGCGCCATGGGCACCATGATCCAACGCTTCAAGCTGGGCGAAGCCCAGTACCGCGGCGACGGTTACACCGGCGCGGACGGGGCAGGCGATCGCTTCAAAGACTTCCCCCGTGACGTCAAGGGCAACAACGAGCTGCTGTCCATCACCCGTCCCGATGTGATTCGTGACATTCACGAGCGCTATCTGGCCGCCGGTGCCGACCTGATCGAAACCAATACCTTCGGTGCCACCACCGTGGCGCAGGAAGACTACGGCATGGCCGATCTGGCGCGCGAGATGAACCTCAAGAGCGCGCAGATTGCCCGTGCAGCCTGCGACAAGTTCAGCGTCAACGGCCGCAAGTGCTATGTGGCGGGAGCTCTTGGCCCCACGCCCAAGACCGCATCGATCAGCCCCGATGTGAACGACCCTGGCGCGCGCAATGTGGACTTTGAAACCCTGCGCAAAGCCTACTTTGAACAAACCGTGGCGCTGATCGAAGGCGGTGCGGACGTGATCCTGGTCGAAACCATTTTCGACACGCTCAACGCCAAGGCCGCGCTGTTTGCCGTGGAAGAAGCGTTTGATGCCACCGGCGAAGTGCTGCCCATCATGATCAGCGGCACGGTGACGGATGCTTCGGGCCGCATTCTGTCCGGCCAGACTGTGACCGCCTTCTGGCACAGCGTGCGCCACAGCAACCCACTGTCCGTGGGCCTGAACTGCGCGCTGGGCGCAACCCTGATGCGCCCCTACATCCAGGAGCTGGCCAAGGCTGCGCCTGACACCTTCATCAGCTGCTACCCCAATGCGGGTCTGCCCAACCCCATGAGCGATACCGGCTTTGACGAAACGCCGGACGTGACCAGCCGCCTGGTGCACGAGTTTGCGGCCGAAGGTCTGGTGAACATCGTCGGCGGCTGCTGCGGCACGACACCTGACCACATTGGCGCGATTGCCAAGGCCGTGTCTTCCGATAAGGGCCGCAAGCTGTTCTATCCCGCTGAGGCGTAAACCGGCTGCGCTGATAAAAATCGGCATAAAAATAGCTGCCAGCGCTGATGTATCAAGAGCTGGCAGCTATTTTTTTATGTGTTGTCTTATGCCTGCTGCTGCAGCATCTGGGCGCCTGCTGGCAACCCGAAGATGCGGTCAAAACACCAGTTGAAGATGTAGGTGTAGATCAGGAAAAAGGTCAGAATGCCGGCTTCCAGCACGGTGGCCTGCCACAGCGAAATATCAAACCACCAGGCCATCAGCGGAATCAGCATGGCGGCAATACCGCCTTCAAAGCCGATGGCGTGGGCCACGCGGCGCAGCACGGAGCGGCCCTTCTTGGTCTGGCGGGCTTCCCACTTCTCAAAAAACCAGTTGAAGATGACGTTCCACGCAATGGCGATGGCCGAGGAAACAACGGCCATGGCCCCGGACGACGTGGGCTCCTGCCCGATGGCCATGAACAGCGCGCTGCAGGCGATGATGGCAATGGTTTCATACAGGCCGACAAAAACGACGCGGCGCCAGGGGCCCTGCAGGCCCACGGCTTGTTGTGTAGTAATGGATGACATATGGGGGC